>NZ_MVOK01000016.1:0-145468 GCF_002018915.1 Pseudomonas sp. MF6396
GCGAGGTGCTCGCGGCAGCCAAAAAGCATGAAATACGAAGCAGATTTGATCAATTTTGAACGGCAGCCGTTTTTGAAAGCGCCGATGGCTCAATAGCCGAAAAATAGCGGTCTACTTCAGACCATCCTTAGTGTAAAATATTGTTCTCTCGTCCGCGATGTCAAATGGAAGTCTAGTACCTTGTTCAGCCAAGGTAATTACTGGCTTTCCTGTTGCGTGCCTAACAGCTAATTCGTACATCACATTGGGGTTCAGTTCAGATAAATTGCAAATCACCAGATCATCTTCGAGAACATGCTCAATAACTTGCTTAGTTATTGAACCCGTTAGCGAAATCTTGTGCGCGACGAAGACTTCGTACCCCATACCTTCCAAAAGCGGTTCTAAAACGCTAGCAATTAACCCGTCAGCGGCTCTGCGCGTTGTCGAATCAGTTCCACCAATCGGTGTAACTACAAACACTTTCTTTCGCGTCGAACTGCTGGCCCTTGGCCCTTCTTTGACGTCAGTTTTTTTAGCATCGACCATCACATCACCCTTTGCAACCAAGGCTAATAAGCCGGAGATCATAGTTCAAATTGCCATCATCTGAAAATTTTTACTTTGAGGGGAACTTTATGACCTACAAGCGGCACGATGAAAGCAAACTCGACCGCGTCATCCGCAAGATCAAGCGCTGTCTCGCTCTATCGAAAAGCTCGAATGGGAACGAAGCCGCCACGGCCCTGCGTCAAGCGCAGGCGCTGATGCGCGAGAACCGCCTCACCGAAATGGACGTGCACCTGAGTGATGTGGGCGAAGTCGAGTCGGAGAAAGCCAGGGCCAAGCGCAGGCCAACTAGGGACCTGCATCTGGGCTCGATTGTTGGAGAGGCATTCGGAGTTCGTTCGTTCTCCAGGCGCAGTTGGTGTAAATCGACAAGCCGCGTCATGGACCGCGAGTTGTTTGTGGGAGTGAGTCCGGCCCCGCAGATCGCTATGTACGCCTACGAAGCACTGCTGACCAAGCTAACCCAGGCGCGGCGTGAGTATGTGTCGCAAGTTCGAGCTGGCAAGCAACGCAGTTCCTATTCACCTGAAACTGCTGGAGATCATTTTGCACTGGCCTGGATGTCGGCAGTGCGCGACAAAATTCACGAACTGGTGCCCCGGGGTGAAGAAGATCTCGCCATTGGCCAGCACTCCAATGGCCGCGAGCTGGTGGCAGTCGAAGCGAAAGACAAAGCCCTGATCGAGCAGTACCTGTCAGGGAGAGAGGTTGGCAAGGCCAGGAAAACCCGCGAGATCGAGCTCGACCTTGATGCTCAGATTGCCGGGCTGCTCGCCGGTCAGCGGGTGGAGTTCAATCCGGGGCTGGCCACTGGCGGCCAGGAGGCCCTACAGATCGGCATCGCCTGACAAGGAGACCACCATGAGCACATTCGCAGTCTTCGGCATGACCGCCGACGTAGCGATGGCTGAGGCCAGGAAGACCGTCAAGACGACCAGGCCGAGCGGTAAAGCTGGCTGCCCCCCCTGGAGCTAACCCAGGCTGAATGGAATCTGGCCGTTGAGCACCAGGCGGCCAAGATCATGGCCGGCGAGAAAGTGAAGCAGCTGAGCCAGATGTTCGACGCACCGCAGTACGCCCAGCAGTTCATAGAGCTGGCCAGGAAGTCAGGCCAGTGCCGCGATCTGCGCATCAGGGCGAAATGCGAACTCACCGATTCCAGGCGGGGGGCCTGTAAGCAAGCACAAAACCCATAGCCTTCGCGTCCGGATGGAGCGCGTGTGTCGCTCGTTGCTGATCACGCACCACGTCGCTGTGGTGAACATCGACCCTAACAGCAAGCAGTGCCTGGTCAACTGGAAGAACTGCAAATCTATTGGGGTCGCGCCACGAGGCAATCACCTGACCATGCACCTCACCGACGTGGTCGAGGCGGTCTACAACGACCTTCGTGGCTCGGTCAACAAAAACGACTTGGTGGCATCCGGTTGGATCGTCATGCCCGCCGACACCACGCTGGACGAAACGCAGACCGCCACCACGGTCTTCGTTGCCGTTGGCGCATGGTATCAGCAGAAAGCAACATCAAACATAGCGGACCTGATTACTTATTGTTAAATTCAGTAGTCGCTTTACTTGGATTCGTGTTTCGATTTCGAGTAACCGGCTTACGTTGCGCAACTGATGGACCGGCCCCAGCAGAATTAGGCGACAAATTCTTCAAAATAGCCAGCTGCGTATCTTTGATTGCAGAGTTGAACCCATCCATAATTTCCGGATCCGGATCATCATTCTTCTTGTATTCAGCGTACTCAGTCGATAGATCCTTATGCTGAATTTTCAAAGAGCGATGCTGTATCTTGCGCCACCCCCAACCAAAAACGATTGAAAATACGTTGTTTGCAGCTAGGGCCACCACGGTCATGGAATACAGTAATATTTGTTTTGCGTCGCTTGTGTCAGGAAGTTTTTGAATGAAATACAGAAAAGCGGCCCCAACAAAACCAGCTGAAGCATCTGTCAAAGACAGCACTTTATCGCCCTGATCTTTAGACATAACTCACCTATACAAGATCGGGAAACTTGGCACTGACTGAGATGTAAGCATTATCCAAAATAGCCACGACAATATGCGCACACTTTTTGAAGTCTGCATCACCAACAAACATCAGATCACAAGAAAACTGAATGGTCTCATCACCATCATGACGTTTTTCAAAATTACACTTCACATACTTATAACCGGCATTAATGAACTGCAAAAGCTTATATCTCTCGGCGCTATCCGTATTTTTATCACCATCTATAGACGCCCCGAGGTTAAATGACAAATACTCTGGCGAGGCAGGATCGAAGCTTAGCGAATACCCATAACTTATTAACTTAAAAAAGATAGCATCATCAAAAACACCTACAACCTCAAAGCCAGCGTCTTTCAGAAGACGTTCGTACTTAGTGGATTTACGCTCATCAACTACTGCCACCTGCCCTGTATCCACTAACCACCTCTACGAAAACGAATAGCACTTATCGAAAATTATTCAATCACGAATTCAAGGGCATCTGTAACCCTTCATGATTTTCGACCCTTTTACCTCACAACCCCTCATTAATCCAGTCCCGGCGAGGACCGCCCATGTCTCCCTACCGCCTGCACGGCAAGACCGTCCTGAGTTTTTCAGGCGGCCGCACCAGCGCGTACATGCTGCGCCAGGTGCTCGACCACAACGAGGACTTGAGCGACCTGCTCGTGCTTTTCGCCAACACCGGCAAGGAGCATCCCGCCACCTTGGAATTCGTCCGCGAGTGCGCAGAGCGCTGGGCGGTGCCGATTACCTGGTTGGAGTATCGCGATGACGATCAGGGCTTTGCCGTGGTGGACTTCGACACCTGCAGCCGCGACGGCCAGCCGTTCGAGGCAGTCATTCGCAAGCGCAAGTATCTGCCCAATCCGGTGACCAGGTTCTGCACCATTGACCTGAAGATTCGGATCATCCACAAATACCTGCGCAGCCTGGGCCTGTCCACGGAGGATGAGCCGGTCGACATGATGACCGGCATCCGCGCCGACGAGCCGCGCAGGGTCGTGAAGATCCGGAACAGGGGCAGCACCAGCGAGAGCAAGCACGCCACGATGATCATGCCCCTGGCGGATGCCGGCGCCGGTGTGCAGGACGTGACGGACTTCTGGGCTACCCAGCCATTCGACTTGATGCTGTCCACCGTCAACGGCCGGACGCTGGAGGGGAACTGCGACCTGTGCTTCCTCAAGCCGCTGAACCAGGTCTACTCGATCATTGCCAGTGACCGCAGCCGCGGCGACTGGTGGGCGACGCAGGAGCGGGTGACGCGGTCTACAGGCCAGTTCGCCGGTGACGGGGCGCGCTTCCGCAAGGATCGGCCCAGCTACCAGCAAATGATGGATTACGCGGAGATCCAGTACGACCTGTTCGCCGAAGTCGATGAACCAATTGGGTGTTTTTGCGGCGACTGAGGTACTACAGCGCCTCCTGCATTATTTTCAGGTCCATCGCCTCTATGTGTTCTTTATGTAACTGCACACACATAAGCTTCACATACTCTTCAGCCTCATGAAGGCTACTCCACGTTCCATTACTCTCAATAATATAGGGTCCAAAATTTTCTCCAACTGGGTACTCACCGTTAACAATTGCGAAATCAGGAACACCCGAAAACTCGTGCGACCAAACATACCTTCTATATATTTGAGCTTCGCCTATCAAAAGTGGTTTATAAACTGGCCTTCTCATTTCGGCGCACCGCCCGGCCATCTCGGACTGCGGAAACTCATGAGACACAACCCCTGCTGGAACGGGGAGCCGCAATCGAATTTCACGAACCAAATCTCGTTTGTAGCGAAGTATGTTTACCACATGCAATTGCGATTGTTTTTTCTGCAAAAAATCCGGAATAAGTGAGGCTGCGTACCCGCCGAAATTTACGCTGTCTTTCAGATAACTCAAATCTTTTGCTATAGCAGGCGATAGCTCTGCAACTGGAATTTGCGCAAGCTGGTCAGAAACGGCATCCCAGGATCGCCCTTGGTGGCTATTGTGATAGCGAACCATCTTCACCAACTCTTGCTGAGGATCATGAAATACATCAGTAAGTGCCCACATCAAATCAAGGGCATCATCTGATATGACACGTAAAATTTGTGCTAAGTCATTTTGTCTATTTTTTGATGCGACTCTTGAATGCCATATGGGCAAGTATGCAGCGACGCCTACCGCAACTATCGTCCCGACCGCCTGTACCCAACTGGCCCACTCTGCCGCAGTGAGATTAATTAGCGCAAAAAAATACAGCAGTGATAGGGCCAAAAGCACACTTGGAACCGAGGGCCAAGCCTCCCTAGCATATCCAATCGCCTTTTTAACCGGGCAGTTTTTCTGCTTTTCCATTTAGGAACTGCCTTTATCAACGTAAAAGTATAAGCACATACGTAAAGGTATCCCCATGCCCACAGAAAACCGATCCAGCAACACCGAACAGATGGTCAGCGTGCCGATGAGTATGCTGGAGAAATGCCTTCATGATGCAAGGCTGGTGCGCTTCACATGCGACAAGCACGTGCTGCATTTGCAGGATCTTCTCGCCCATACAGCCCCCCAGCACCAGGGCGAGCCGGTGGTGCTTCCTGCCTGTAAAGCCAAGTTGAGCATGTCGCACGACTGGGATCAGGGATATTCCGAAGGTTGGAGCGCCTGCCTCGACGAAATCGCCAAGCTTGGGCCGCTCTATGCCCGCGCCGCCGTGGAGCGTCAGCCATAGCAGGAGAACATTTGTACTCTACCCGACGAAGCGCCATCGACTGCTGAGCGAAGCGGGAACAAAATACTGTTTATTTGAACAGCATCCCCTATGCACTTCCTCATCGTTCCAATGCGTGTGCGCGGCGTGCCGCGTAGCCAGAAAGAGATCCGGAAAACGAAGCCCATTCAGGGTGACGTGCACCTGCACCTGGATAATTTAGCCCCACTTGGCCGAGCTTCGAACTCGGCGTCGATCCTGAACGTGCACCCCGGAAAGCCTGCATTGCCGCCTCTCTATGAAGCCGTGATGACGGGCATGTCGACCATGGGCGCCACGTTCACCGGCATCGAGTTCATCGACGGCGTGGCCTACGCGCAGTCCTGGTGGGTTCGCGTTCCGTAGCAACACCTCTTCCCCTCTCCCCTCTATTCACTGCCGCGATATGGCGGCCAAGGCGAAGCTATGTCTCAAGCAAAGGAACGACCGATCTTGTTTAACGGGCCGATGGTCCGCGCCTTACTGGAAGGCCGGAAGACGGTCACCCGCCGGCCGGTGAAAGGCGGCCAGATCCCACGCCTGGAGTATCCAGACAGCGCGGAGTCTTGGGTTGCCGTAGGCCAGCATCACCCGCGTTACGGGTTCGTCGTGCATGGTAAAACCGAGGAAGAATGCGCCGCCAAAGTGGGTGAGTTGGGCGCTTGCCCATTCGGTCAACCAAGGGACCGCCTGTGGGTGCGGGAGACGTTCATGGATCTTCGCGGCACAGGGGTCGAGCACCGGCCAACGCCAGACAGCGCTACGCCTATGCCGCAGAATGCCCGCCAGGTTCGTTCTCTGATGAGACGCGCAAGGACTTCGGCTTGAAGTGGAAGCCCAGCATCCATATGCCTCGGGCGGCCTGCCGCATCCTGCTGGAAATCACCGACGTGCGTGTCGAGCGCCTGCAGGCCATCACAGCAGAACAGGCTGAAGCTGAAGGCGTCGATGCTGCCATGTGCCGCCAGTACCTGGAAACATCTCCTTCGCGCCATGAGTGCAAGGCTGCGGCAATTCACGGGTTCGCGGGTCTATGGCAGTCAACCGGGGGAGACTGGAACGCCAACCCATGGGTCTGGGTCGTCAAGTTCAAGCGGGTGCAGCCATGACCCGCCTCGCCCTCTGCCTCCTGCTGCTGGCCACCGGCGCCGGCGCCACCGAGAACGTCACCGACGTCGAGCACGACAGCCAGCGCGGCGTCACCTGCTACATCCTCAACGGCGTTGGGATCAGTTTCATCCCCGACAGCCAGCTGCAGGCCGGCAACGAGCGCCAGCTCTCCCCGCACGAAACCCAACCCGAACCCACACCCGCTCTGGCGCCTGGACGCTGGATTGATGAGAGGTATCAGCTGTGAGCAAGTACCGCAAAGGTCAGCTTTACACCCGTCGCATGCGCCCGTCCGACGACAGCGACAGTTGGCGCCTGGCAATGCGCCTGGCCTTCTACACAACGATGCTGCGCAGTGGCGATTACAAGAACGCATACGTGCTCTGCCGCCACGGCGTGAAAGGGATAATGGAAGTTGGTCGGAGCCGTAAGGACCTGACCTCCACCCTGTTCATGTCCGGTTGCCGGAACTTCAAGGATATCCAGTGCAAGAGCAAGTTCGGCAACATCGAGCGCGCCAAAGCGGCCAAGGCCAAGCAGGTGGTGCCATGACCGACCTGATCGAAGTGAAGACGGCCGACCTGGGCGGCGAGCAGCTGGCCTGGGCGGTCGCCAAGGCCGAGGGGCTGGATGTGCATGTGGCAAAGCCGCACTACGGCACGCCGGCCAGGGTGTTCGTCCAGTACCGCGGCGACGCAACCGAGCGATGCGAGCGGTACAACCCGCAAGAGAGCTGGATGCTTGGCGGGCAGTTGATTGAAAAGTACCGCGTCGGCTTTGGCCTCTACTCGGATTCGTTCTTTGCCGTCACCGGGCTGGATGACGCCTCAGGGGACGCGGACGGTTCGACCCACCTACTCGCTGCATGCCGCGCCATAACCGCCGCCAAGCTCGGCGATACGGTCCAGGTGCCCAAGGAGCTGATGCCATGATCATTTCCAATGCAGTGGTGCCGGACGCCGGCACGGGCATGCTCCCGCTGAGTGCTCAGAAATTTGGGCGCTGGGGAGAGACCCACCAATGCCACGCACACACCGGTAGCAACTGCAGTACCTGCGGCGGAACCGGCTACCGCTCTATCTGTAACCGCACCGACTGCCATGAGCACGGTTGCCAAGGCGGGGCCTGCTCCAGCACCAAAGAGCAGTTCGCGGCCCAACAAAGCAACAGCCTCAAGTAACCCACTCCCCTACAACTCAAGCCCGCCGACATGCGCGGGCATGGAGAGCTATTGCCGCCAATCTGCGGCTTGGAGCCTACCCATGGAAACCGAGATCCTTTCGGACGAAGAGCTGGCTGACCTGACTGGCTACAAGGCCAGGGGCTGGCAGCGTCGCTGGCTCACTGACCGCAACTGGCACTTCGTCGAGAGCCGCGGTGGGCGCCCCCTGGTGGGCCGCCAGTACGCGCGCATGAAGCTTGGCATCACGCTCGGCGTTCTGCCTGTTACACCCCCGCCCCTGCCGACCACGGCCTGGACACCTGACTTTTCCCGAGTGAAATGAAATGCGCCCCAGAAGTACCGAGAATCGCGACCTGCCGCCGGGTGTTTACCGGCGCAAGCGCACAAGGAAGAACGGCAAGGTATGGGTCGGGTACTACTACCGAGACCCGGTCGGCAAGGAGATTCCCCTCGGTACGGATCTGACCCAAGCCAAGCTCAAATGGGCCGAGCTGGAGGCGAAAACCATACCGGCCGAACTCACGACCATGAAAGGGATCTTCGATCAGTACGAACGACACATCTTGCCTAAGAAAGCGCCCCGCACCCAGAAGGACAACATCTACGAACTGAAGCAACTGAGGATGGTGTTCGATTCGGCGCCTATCGATGCCATCACACCAGCCATGATCGCGCAGTACAGGGATAGTCGATCCGCGAAGACCAGGGCCAATCGTGAGATCGCGCTTCTGTCGCACGTATTCAACACGGCTCGCGAGTGGGGGCTGACGACGCAGCAGAATCCATGCCTGGGGGTGAGAAAAAACAAGGAGAAGCCCCGCGACTACTACGCTAACGAGGCAGTATGGCGAGCGGTGTATGAAGAGGCCCCGGTGGAGCTGAAGGACGCGATGGACCTGGCATACCTGACCGGCCAGCGGCCAGCGGACGTGCTGTCCATGCGAAAGGACGACTTGGAAGGGGCCTACCTGCTGGTCAGCCAGGGCAAAACCGGTAAGCGACTGAGGATCATCTTGGAAGTTAATGGGGTGAACAACAGCCTGGGCACACTTCTGGATCGCATCAAGCTTAGGAATCGAGAGCATCTGTCGCCATTCTTCATCCTGAGCGCCAGCGGCAAACGGCTGTCTTGGGAGATGCTGCGCAACCGGTGGCAGGAGGCACGGGAGTCTGCCCGACTGAAAGCCATCAGCGAGAAGCAGCCTGAGCTCGCCAACCGAATCGCGCAATTTCAGTTCCGCGACATCCGCCCCAAGGCGGCTTCGGAGATCACAGATCTGGGCGATGCCAGCTTGCTGCTTGGCCACTCGAAAGAAGGCATTACCGAGCGCGTTTACCGCAGGATCGGCGCCATCGCGAAGCCTTCTAAATAGAAAAGTTTCGGAACTCCACGCTCAAAGTTTCGGAACTCAGGCCTTTTCTTTCGCCCAAAGAAAAACCCCGCAGACGTTGATCTGCGGGGCTTTCAATAATGGAGGCCGAGGTCGGAATCGAACCGGCGTAGACGGATTTGCAATCCGGAGCATAACCACTTTGCTACTCGGCCTCAAATGACTGAACCCTCTGAAGCAGCTCAATCACGTACAAACTGTAGAGATTTGCATCTCATTGAAAACGTTGAGATTTTTATTTCTCGTCGCTTTCGATGGACGCCATTATGTCCGCATTCGGGAGGGCTTGCAACCCCCTGATTTAAAAAAGATTTGGGGTGGGTTTTCGCCAACGGGGTCATGCGGCGGCAGGCTCTCCTGCCCCGCGGCTGACTTCGAACACGCCCACCAGCTTCTGCAGCTTGTTCGCATTCAAGCGCACGGTCTCGGCACTGGTGTGCAGCACTGTCACGGTCTGGCGCATTTCCAGTGACGCCTGATCTACCTCCTTGATGGTGCGCCCGTACTCGAGGCTGCGCTGGTTGAGCTGCTGGATGATGCCGAACATGTTCTCCACGGCCCGGTGCAATTGCACGTTCTCGGACGAGGCCTGCTCGGCCAGGCGCAGGCTGTCATCCACGTCCTGCACGCCGCTCTGCATGAAGCCCACGGCCTGCTGCGTCTCGCTGTGCAAACCGTCGACCATCGTACGGATATCGTCGGCCGCCCGTGCCGTGCGCGCCGCCAGGCTGCGCACCTCGTCGGCCACCACCGCAAAGCCGCGACCATGCTCGCCGGCACGCGCCGCCTCGATGGCGGCATTGAGCGCCAGCAGGTTGGTCTGGCTGGTGATGTCGCTGATCAGCCCGGTGATGTTGCCGATCTCGGCCATGCGGCTGTCCAGCAACCTGACACTGGACGATGAACGCTGCACCACATCGCGTATCGACTGGGTGCCCGCCTGCACGGTCAGGAACTGCTCCCGCGCCCGGCTGACCACCTCGTCCATGGCCTGCTTCATCTGCTCGGCGCCGGCCGAGGCCTGCTGAATCTCGCCCAGTTGCTCCTCCACGATCACCATCATGCGGTGCACGGCATCGGCCACCTCCTCGGAGGTGAGGCTGGCGGCCTGGCTGCGCCCCAGCATCATCTGGTTGGTGGTGCCCACGCTGTGGCTGGCCTTGATCACCTGCCCCACCACCGCGTCCAGATGGTCGATGAAGCTGTTGATCCAGCGCCCCATGTCGCCGGTCTCGTCATTGGCCATGCGCGTGGTGTCCAGGCGCTGGCGCAGGTTGCCCTCGCCTTCGGCGATGGCCCTGATCACGCCGGTCATCTCGCTCAGGCGCGCGGCGAGGCGCCGCGGCCCCAGCACGCTGAACACCAGCGCGGCCAGCAGCAGGCTCACGCCCTCGCACGCATCGATCAGGCCCTGGTCGAGGCCGCTGTAGTGCTGCACCAGGTAGTTGCTGACGAACAGGCCGAGCATCGTCGCCAGGTACGGCTTCATCAGGCCGTAGCTCAGCGAGCGCCGCCGGTACACCTCCTCCAGGTCGGCTTCGCACATCATGCCCCAGCGGTCCGGCGAACCGGGCAACTGAAAGGTCACACCCTTGCCCACCACGGGAATGTGGCGGTAGTCCGAGTAGCCGGGGTAGCTCACGAACAGGTTGGCGCCGGTGCGGATGGTTTCGCGCACGCCAGGGTGCAATTGCCCGGTGGCCGGGTCGGTGAAGCGCAGCTCAAGCTCGGTGTGGCGCTGCACCTGCACGGTCTTCCACGGGGTGTGCACGCCGCTCTTGAGGTTCTCGCCGTGGCTGAAGGTGCCGTCCTCGAAGCGCGAGCGCGACAAGGCCACCCCCGGCTGCAGGCCGGGGTCGAAACGCGACTGCACCATGAACAGGTAGTTGTCCCCGGACTCGGCAAAGATATGCCCGGCCTCGCGCTGGATCAGGTCGCCCAGTACGTCGTTGGGCACCCGTGCGCACAGGCAGCCCACCACCTGGCGGTCGACCTTGATCGGCTGGTAGAACATCAGCGTCACTTCATCATGAAAGCTGGAGGTCGACGGGCCGATCGCCAGGGTCAGCGGGTCGCTGTAGGGCCCATGCAGAAACGGCGCCTTCAGCCCCTCGGCCAGCGGCCGTGGGTCGATGCGCGGGCGCGTGCCCTGGCCGCGCCAGGTCGAGGCAAGCACCTCGCCCGCCGCATCCACCACGAACAACTCGGAAAAGTCTTCGGCCTGGGCCAGCTTCTGCTGCAATACCTGCCCATCGAGGCTGCGGATGTCGCTGCCGGCACTGGCGGCCAGCTCCGCCAGGTGCTCCCACTGCTCCTGGGCCCAGCCCTGCAGCAACTTGACGCGGGTTTGCGCAATGGCTTCGAAGGTCTGCCCGATCACCGGGTACGCCGATCGGTTGAGGCGGCAGGCCCAGCCCATGGCCAGTTTGCCGGTCCTGCCAAACCATGGCAGCCAGCGCTTTTCTGCGGCGGACAGTTGCATGCAATTGTTCGATAGCGACATTTACATCTCCCGATACGACATTCCTTTGTCCATTCGGCAGGCAACTACCAGGCCAACGCAAAAAACCACCTTGAAAACCGACGCGCAAGCCAGCCAGATAGCACTCTGCCAGCCCCTTCCATGCCCCCTGCGAACCCACCTTTTCTGCGCCCCGAAACGGCGCATGAACGCGCTTGTGTGCACCGCAGGAGTGCGCAGATGAAATGTCCTACAATCCTTGCCTTTGCTGCTCAAGCGGCCGCTCGCCACGCCGATAACCCGACCAGACGAAACAACAATTAAACGGCGTCAGCGGAGCGGATATGAACATCAAACAGAAACTCACGTGGGGCTTCGCGACCATCGCCTGCGTACCGATACTGGTCGTCGCTACGCTGGTGATACTCAACATCCGCCTGGAAGCGCGGGACAACTTCGTCGACGGCAGCGACCGCGAGATTCGACAGGTGGCCAATGCCATGCAGTTGTTCTTCGACGGCATCAGCCAGAACATCGAATTTCTCAGCAAGCTGCCCATGCTGCAGAACACCGACGCCAGCCTGAAGAAGTACATTTCGCCCGACGCCCCCACGCTGCCGATGGGGCCGCAGGACAAACCGGTGTTCGACTACTTTGCCCGCCTCGGCGCCAGCCACCCGGCCTATGGCTACATCTCCATCGGCACCACCGAGGGCGGCTACATCTCATGGCCCGAAGACCCCAGCCTGGCCAACTACGATCCGCGCCAGCGCCCCTGGTTCAAGATGGCCCAGGCCAACCCGGGCAAGACCCTGCGTACCGCCGCCTACTACTGGGCCAACGACGACGCGGTACTGGTCAGCACCGTGCGCAGCCTGCCCAACGCGCTGGGCGCCAACGGCGGCGTGGTGAGCGTGGATGTGTCGCTCAAGCAACTGACCGAGATCATCAAGCAGCTCAAGCTGGGTGAAACCGGCTACGTGATGCTGCTGGAGCAGAGCGGCAACATCCTGGTCGACCCCAAGCAGCCGGCGCACAACTTCAAACAGCTCGACAGCCTCGGCCAGGGCTATGCGCAACTGGCCAAGACTACCCAGGGGCTGGTGGAGATCGAGCTTGACGGTGAGCGCTACATGGCCAACGTGTGGCCTTCCGAGCAACTGGGCTGGCGCTTCATCGGCCTGGTCAAGCAGAGTGAAGTGATGGCCTCGGCCACCCGCCTCACCTGGCTGATCGTCGGCATTGCCGCCGCGCTTGGGCTGCTGTTCGCCTTCGTCGGTGCCAGCTTTGCCAAGGTCATCGTGCGCCCGATCAACGACGTGTCCCACGGCCTGGAAGGCATCGCCCAGGGCGAAGGCGACCTGACCCGCAACCTGCATGTGCGCGGCAACGACGAAACGGCCCAGCTCTCGGGCTGGTTCAACCAGTTCCTGGGCGCGATCCGCAGCCTGATCCAGCACATCATGCACGCCGCCGATGGCATCCTGACCAACTCCCACAGCGCCACCAGCGTGTCCAACGAAATGGCCGACGCCGCCAGTCGCCAGCGCGAGGCCGTGGACATGGTGTCGACCGCCTTCCATGAAATGGTCGCCACCGCCAACGAGGTCGCGCGTTCGTGCAGCCAGGCCGCCGAGTCGGCCGACAACGGCCAGCGCCAGGCTTCCGAGGGCCAGCAGCAGATCGACGCCGCCGTGGGCAGCGTCGACCAGCTCAGCCAGGAAATCGCCCAGTCGGCGCAATCCATGCAGCAGCTGGAGCGCGACAGCAACGCCATCCAGTCGATCCTCAGCACCATCCGCTCGATTGCCGAACAGACCAACCTGCTGGCCCTGAACGCGGCCATCGAGGCGGCGCGGGCCGGCGAGCAGGGTCGCGGCTTTGCCGTGGTGGCCGACGAAGTGCGTGCGCTGGCCAAGCGCACGGCCGACTCCACCGCCGAGATCGACGGCATCCTCGCCAACCTGGCCCGCGGCACCAGCCAGGTCGCAGCACAGATGAACACCAGCCTGAGCCTGTCGCAGGACTCGGTCAGCCGCATCGGCGAGGCACGCACCCGCTTTGGCCAGATCCGCGAGTCGGTGGACATGATCCGCGACATGAACACCCAGATCGCCACCGCCGCCGAAGAGCAGCACCAGGTGGCCGAAAGCATCAACCAACACATCAGCCAGATCCACGGCGATGCGCAGCGGGTGGCGCAACTGGCCAGTG
Organism: Pseudomonas sp. MF6396; assembly: GCF_002018915.1. Classification (NCBI taxonomy): domain Bacteria; kingdom Pseudomonadati; phylum Pseudomonadota; class Gammaproteobacteria; order Pseudomonadales; family Pseudomonadaceae; genus Pseudomonas; species Pseudomonas sp. MF6396. The sequence continues at coordinate 13,661 of NZ_MVOK01000016.1, forward strand.
AAGCCAAGAGCGATGCGTTCAACCTGACCCAGCTGTCCAACGAAATGAACACGCTGGTACGGCGCTTCAAAACCTGAAAAAAAGGCGCTGCACGATTTATTTTGCAGCGCCTCTGTCACTTTTTGTTTCTCGTGCGGCAACAGGGTTACTGAGAACCATTCACATCAGGAACCTGACCCCATGTCCGTTGCCGCCCCTACGCCCCGCCCTCACCTGCTGGCGCTTGCGATTGCCTGCGCCGGTATCGCCACGCCGCTGCTGGCCGCCGATGAACAGGCTGTGCCCCAAGCCCGGCTGAACCTGCCGCAAACCGACGTCAACGCCACCCGCATCGCCGACGGCAGCGCCGAAGCCGGCTACCTCACCGACTCGCTGAAGAACGTCGGCGCCCTGGGCGGCATGGCCCTCAAGGACACGCCCTATTCGATCAGCGTGGTGTCCAGCGAGCTGATCCGCAACACCCAGGCCACCTCCACCGACGACATCTTCAAGCTCAGCCCCTTCACCCAGTTCACCTCGCCCTCGGGCGCCGGCTATGCCAGTTCGGTGGCGATCCGCGGTTTCAACGACCTGGGCAATCTCAACATCGCCAACGACGGCCTGCGTTTCAGCAATGGCTCCGACAGCGGCAACTTCGTCGAGGAGATGGAGCGCCTGGAGATCGTCACCGGCCTCAGCGGCTTCCTGTATGGCCCCGGCAGCCCGGGCGGGCTGGTCAACTACGTGCTCAAGCGCCCCACCTACGAGCGCTACAACAGCGTGACCCTGGGCAACGCCGGCGGCGAGAACGCCTATGTGCACGGCGACTTCGGCGGCCCGATCGACGATCAGGGCGTGCTGGCCTACCGCGTCAACGTGCTGGCCCAGGACGGCGAGACCGCCATCGACCTGCAGAACCGCCGTCGCAAGATGGTCAGCCTGGCGCTGGACTGGAACGTCAGCGACGACCTGCTGGTGCAGTTCGACGCCTCGTACAAGAAAAACCAGACCCACGGCCTGACCAGCTACTGGTACTTCGCCGACCAGCGCCTGCGCCCCGACGCCGATCAGTTGGACAACGACAAGCTCTACAGCCAGCGCTGGGCGTTCTCCGACAGCGAGCACGAGCGCGTCGGCAGCCGCTTCAACTGGCGCCTGAACGAGGTGTTCAGCCTGCGCGGCGCGGTGGCCCACGACCGCAACCGCACCCAGTACGCCTACACCGGCCCCACCGTGACCTCGCCCGGGGTCTACAGCCAACCGCTGTACGCCTTCGCCCCGGTCGAGCGCGAGGAAACCTCGGCCTACCTGTTCGCCGACGCGGCCTTCGACACCGCCAGCATCGGCCACAAGGTCACCTTCGGCTATCAGGGCAACGTGGCGCGGGTACGCGACTACACCGACTACATTCCCTTCCCGGGCCCGCAGTACCAGCCGGTGGGCGGCAACGGCTCGATCCCGCTGGATGAAACCCCGCAGTACGCCAAGCCCGACTACTCCATCGGCCACGGCGACCAGCGCCTGTCCTCGCGCACCCAGGCCGACAACCTGCTGCTGGGCGATGTGATCACCTTCAACGGACAATGGTCGACCATCCTCGGGGTCACCCGCACCCGCATCAAGACCTTCAGCGACAACTTCGTGTGGGCCGAATCGCTCGGCACCCCGAGCCAGATCGACAACTACAACCAGAGCAAGACCTCGCCCAACGTCTCGCTGATCTACAAGCCGCTGCCCTGGCTGACCACCTACGCCACCTACATCGAAGGCCTGCAGGCCGGCGGCATCGCGCCCAACACCGCACTCAACGCCGGCCAGGCCATGGCCCCGGCCATCAGCGAGCAGTACGAGGTGGGGGTCAAGGCCGAAGTGGGCGAAGCCCTGCTGACCCTGGCACTGTTCAACATCGACAAGCCCAATGGCTACACCAACCAGCAGCAGATCTACGTGCAGGACGGACGCCAGGAGAACAACGGCCTGGAGTTCGGCATCACCGGCAAGGTCACCCCGCAGCTGACCCTGGTCAGCGGCCTGACCCTGCTCGACCCCCAGGTGAAGAAGGCGGCCAACGCCAGCATCGAGGGCAACAAGCCGGTGGGCGTGGCCAGCCAGCTGGCCAAGGTGTACGCCGAATACGACCTGAACGGCGTGCCCGGATTCGCCGTGACCGGCGGCGCCTATTACACCGGCAAGCAGTACGTGGATGAGGCCAACCACTACAGCCTGCCGTCGTTCACCACCTTCGATGCCGGTGCGCGTTATCGCCTGCCGCTGGCGGACAACGCCCTGACCCTGCGCGCCAACGTCAGCAACCTGACCAACAAGGCGTACTGGCTGAGCGACCACTTCCTGGGCGCGCCGCGTACCCTGACGTTCTCGGCACAGCTGGAGTTCTGAGCCCCTTCGCCGGCATTGCCGGCTCCTGCACGGGCGCACGCAGCCTGCAGGAGCCGGCGTTGCTGGCCAAATGCCCACCTCGCGCCGCGCAAATCCCTGAGCGCCGCCAAAATCAGTACCAAAGAACCATTGCCGTTCGCATCCGGCCCTGATATTGAGTGTGCCGCTTTGCGCACCCGCGCCTTTCGTTTCCTCTTGCCCACCCCGCTGGCTTCATCCCCACGCGATCCGAGATGCCGACATGATTGAAAACTCCGATGTAATGTATCGCCTGCTGGTACAGAGCGTGATCGATTACGCGATCTACATGCTGACCCCGGAGGGTGTGGTCAGCAACTGGAACGCCGGGGCGCAGCGGGCCAAGGGGTATACCGGCGAAGAGATCATCGGCGAGCATTTCTCGGTGTTCTACAGCGCCGAGGAGCGCGCCACGCAGTTGCCGCAGAAAAACCTGCAGACCGCCCGCGACCAGGGCCGCTTCGAGGCCGAGGGCTGGCGCCTGCGCAAGGACGGCAGTGCGTTCTGGGCGCACGTGGTGATCGACGCGGTGCATGACGACGACGGCCACCTGGTCGGCTTTGCCAAGGTTACCCGCGACTGCACCGAACAGCGCCGCGCCCTGCTCGAACAACGTGAACAGGAGCGTCACTTCCGCCTGCTGGTACAAGGCGTGAACGACTACGCCATCTACATGCTCGACCCGCTGGGCCATGTGATCAACTGGAACGCCGGCGCCGAGCGGGCCAAGGGCTACACCCACGACGAGATCGTCGGCCAGCATTTCTCGGTGTTCTACACCCCGGCGGACCGCGCCGCCGGCCTGCCCGCCCAGTGCCTGGACGCCGCACGCCAGACCGGCCGCTTCGAGGCCCAGGGCCTGCGCCAGCGCAAGGACGGCTCGCACTTCTGGACCAACGGGGTGATCGAAGCCATCCACGACGACGATGGCCAGCTGCTGGGGTTCGCCAAGATCACCCGCGACATCACCGAGCGCCGCCAGTACGAACTCGACCTGCTGGCAGCCAAGGAGCTGGCCGAAGCGCAGAGCGAGAAAATGGCCGCGCTGTCGCAGTTTCTCGACTCGGTGATCAGCAACATCCCGTCCAGCGTGATGGTGCTGGACGTGGCGTCACGCCAGATCCTGCTGGCCAACCCGCAGGCCGAGAAGCTGTTCTCCAGCCAGCAGTGCGCCCTGGTCGGCAGTACCCCGCAGCAGAGCCTGGTGCCGGTGATGGCCGGCTACCTCGAACACCTCACCGAGCATTGCCTGAACCACAACGGCCTGCACCTGACCGAAGACCACCTCGACACCCCGCTGGGCCGACGCACCCTGCGCTCACGCACCCTGCTCAGCCGCAACCCGCAGGTGGGTGCGGGCCACTATGTGCTGCAGATCGCCGACGACGTCACCGACGAGATCGCCGCGCACGCGCAGATTCACCACATGGCGCACCACGACGAACTCACCGGCCTGCCCAACCGCACGCTGTTCCACAACTGCCTGGAAGAGGCGCTGGCCGACGGGCAGGCGCGCCAGCACATGACTGCGGCGCTGTGTCTGGACCTGGACAATTTCAAGAACATCAACGATGCCTTGGGGCATGCCTTCGGCGACCGCCTGCTGCGCGCCCTGGGCCAGCGCCTGCGCAGCGTGCTGCGCGACCAGGACACCCTGGCGCGCCTGGGCGGTGACGAGTTCGCCGTGGTGCTGCCACACCTGGCGCGCCTCGAGGATGCCCAGCGCACCGCCACGCGCCTGATCGAGGCAGTGGCGCCGGCGTTCCTGATCGACGGCCACAGTTTCTCGGTGGGCCTGAGCGTGGGTATCGCCATCGCGCCGGTCGACCACCACAAGGCCGACCAGTTGCTGCGCTACGCCGACATGGCGCTGTACGAGGCCAAGCGCAACGGGCGCAACCGCTACGAGCTGTTCCACCCCGAGCTCGACGAAGCCGCGCGGCGCCGCCGCATCATGGAAACCGACCTGCGCACCGCGCTGCACCTGGGCCAGATGCACATGCACTACCAGCCGATCATCGGCAACGACGGGCAGATCACCGGCTACGAGGCGCTGATGCGCTGGCAGCACCCGGTCAAGGGGCAGGTCATGCCGATGGACTTCATCCCGATTGCCGAAGAGACCGGGCTGATCCACGAGGTGGGTACGCGGGCGCTGAACCTGGCCTGCCAGGAGGCCGCCAGCTGGGCCACCGAGCAATCGGTGGCGGTCAACCTGTCGCCGGTGCAGTTCAAGAACAGCGACCTGGTGGAAGTGGTGCAGCTTGCGCTGACCGACGCCAGGCTCGACCCGTCGCGCCTGGAACTGGAGATCACCGAATCGGTGCTGCTGGAGAACAGCGACGGCAACCTGCGTACCCTGCAGGCGCTCAAGGACATGGGCGTGCGTATTGCCCTGGACGACTTCGGTACCGGCTACTCCTCGCTGGGCTACCTGCGCTCGTTCCCGTTCGACCGGATCAAGATCGACAAGTCGTTCGTGCACGACATGGGCGAAAGCCGCGAGGCGATGTCGATCATCCGCGCCATTACCGGCATGAGCAGCAGCCTGCTGATCAACACCACCGCCGAGGGGGTGGAGACCGAGGCGCAGTTCAAGCAATTGCAGGCCGAAGGCTGCTCGCATTTTCAGGGGTATCTGTTCGGGCATCCGCAGCCGGCTGACAAGCGCCAGAAGGGAGGCCGGTAGAGCAGCGAGCGCGCAGGCCGTTTCGCCGGCAAGGCCGGCTCCTACACGACAGGTGCGGGAGCCGGCCCTGCCGCCACCTGATCGTACAGCCGCCGCAGCCGCTGCACTGCCGCCTCGATCTCGCCCACCTTGACCCCGCCGTACCCCAGCACCAGCAGGTTGTCGTCATCGGCGTCGGGCTCCACGCTGTAGCCGCCGCGCAGCACCAGCCCATGTGCCGGGGCCTGCGCCAGCATCTTGCGCGCCGTGCCCGGGGCACCGATGCGTACCGCCAGGTGCACCCCCGCCTGCCCCGCCGAGTACCCGATCAGCGCCCCGAACGCCTCGTCCAGGCACTGCTGCAGGCAACTGCGGCGCTGGGCGTACTCGGCGCGCATCTTGCGGATGTGCCGGGCGAAATGCCCTTCCTGGATGAAGTCGGCCATCGCCGCCTGAATCGACAGGTACCCTGGCCGGTACAGCTGGATCAGGCCCTTGCCGAAGGCTTCGGCCAGCCCCTCGGGCACCACAAGGTAACTCAGGCGCAGCCCCGGGAACATCACCTTGCTGAAGGTGCCCAGGTAGATCACCCGGTCTTCGCCACCGAGCCCCTGCAGCGACGGCATCGGCTCGATGTCGTACCGGAACTCGCTGTCGTAGTCATCCTCCACCACCCACAGGTTGTTGGCCTGGGCATACGCCAGCCAGTCACGCCGGCGCTGCAGCGACATGATGTTGCCGGTGGGGTACTGGTGCGACGGCGTGACGAACGCCAGCCGCGGCGCAGCAGCCGGCACTGCAGAAGGCAGGCAGGCGCCCTGCGCATCGATCGCCAGCGGCGCGCAGTGCAGCCCCGCCGCCGAAAACACCACCGGCGCCCCCCAATGGCAGGGGCTCTCGACCCACACGGTGTCCCCCGGGTCGCCCAGCAGCTTGGCCACCAGGTCCAGCGACTGGTGGGTGCCCTGGGTCACGATCACCTGCGCCGGGCTGCAACGGACCGCGCGGGCCGCATACAGGTAGGCACTGAGCGCCTCGCACAGCGGGCGGTAGCCGCCCTGATCCACGTAGCCGGCCAGGTGCGCCTGGCGCTTGCTCAGGTAGCGGTTGTGCAGGCGCTTCCAGATATGAAACGGAAACAGGTCGGCGTCCGATACGCCGCCCACGAAGGCGCCCTCCGCCCGCGCCACCGCGCCGAAGCGCGCGTTGATCGCCTTGCCCCGGGCCGACAGCGGCGCCTGATCGGGCGTATCGGGGGCCGGCACGCCGGTTTTCACCTGGGGCAAGGTGTCGGCCACGAAGGTGCCGCTGCCGGGCCGGGCGTACAGGTAGCCCTCATCGAGCAGACGGTCGTAGGCCAGCGACACGGTCAGGCGCGAGACCAGCAACTGCTCGGCCAGCGCCCGGGTGGAGGGCAACTTGTGGTTGACCGGCAGGCGCCGCTGCAGGATCGCCGCCTGGATCGCCTGGTACAACTGGCGCTGCAGGGTCACGCCGCCGTCGCGGTCCAGCGTGCCGACCAGCAGGTCGTGGAGAAGCGATGCCATCGGGTGCCTCACTGCAGGGGCGGAATCGGAACCGCGAGCATACAAGTGGCCTTAACAACTGATCAACTCTGGATATAACCGATATAGCCAAACAGGCCTATGTTCGAACCAGTGCTGGCCTGACACCCCAGCTTTCCCGGCAATCGACAGAGTGATGTTCAGTGACCCTTCACACACCCCCTGCCTTCGACGCATTGCTGGTCGCAGCTCCGCCCAAGGTTTCGGCCGAACAGGCGCAGGCCGTGGCAGCGCAGTACTTCGGCCTGCACGGCGCATGCCGCCTGCTCACCGGCGAGCGTGACCTCAACTTCCAGATCACCTGCGCCGACGGCGCCCAGTACCTGCTCAAGGTCTCCAACGCGGCCGAAGACCCGCAGGTGGCCGACTCAAGAACCAGGCGCTGCTGCACATCCAGCACTGCGACCCGACCCTGGCGGTGCAGCGCATCTACCCCAACACCAGCGGCAGCTACCAGATCCCGCTGATGTTCGATGGCCAGCCGCTGCTGGTGCGGCTGTTCTCGTTCGTCGACGGGATCTGCCTGCACCGCGTCGAACACCCCGACGTGGCGCTGCGCAGCAGCCTGGGCGAGCACCTGGCCCGCCTGGGGCTGGCCCTGCGCGGCTTCTTCCACCCCGGCGCCGGGCACGAGCTGCTGTGGGACCTCAAGCACGCCTCGCGGCTGAGCGACAAGATCGGCCTGATCCAGGACCGTGAAGAGCGCCAGCTGGCCCAGCACTTTCTGGACAACTTCGAGCGCCACGCACAACCGCACCTCAAGGGCCTGCGCGCCCAGGTGATCCACAACGACCTGAACCCGCACAACGTGATCGTCGATGCCAGCCAGCCGCACCCGGTGCGCAACATCCTCGATTTCGGCGACATGGTGCATGCCCCGCTGGTCAACGACCTGGCCGTGGGCGCCGCCTATCAACTGGGCAGCCAGGGCGACCCGCTGGAACACGCTGCACCGTTCATCCGCGCCTACCACCGCATCGCGCCGCTGGAGCCGCTGGAACAGGAACTGCTGGTGGACCTGATCGCCACCCGCCTGGTGCTGACCGTGACCATCACCAACTGGCGCGCTGCGCTGTACCCGGAAAACCGCACCTACATCCTGCGCAACGCGCCGTCTGCCTGGCGTGGCCTGAAGGCCCTGGCTGACGTGCCGCGCGAGGTCGCGCAGCAACAGATTCGTCGTATCTGCTCCGAGGAGACGCTGTAAATGACCATGATCAATGGCTTCACCGCCGAAGATGCCGCACGCCTTAGCGAAACCGAACGTGCCCTGATCGAGCGCCGTGCGCGCGTGCTGGGCCCGGCCTACCGCCTGTTCTACGAACACCCGCTGCACCTGGTCAAGGGTGAAGGCGTGTGGCTGTACGACGCCGACGGCAAGCGTTACCTGGATGCCTACAACAACGTGGCCTCCATCGGCCACTGCCACCCCAAGGTGGTCGAGGCGCTGTACGAGCAGGCCAAGGTGCTCAACACCCACACCCGCTACCTGCATGAAGGCATCCTCGACTATGCCGAGAAACTGCTGGCCACCTTCCCGCCCGAGCTGGACCAGGTGATGTTCACCTGCACCGGCAGCGAGGCCAACGACCTGGCCCTGCGCATCGCCCGTCAGTACACCGGCGGTACCGGCCTGATCGTGACCCAGCTGGCCTACCACGGCGTGACCGACCAGATCGCCGCCGCCTCGCCTTCGCTGGGTGCGGGCGTGCCGGTGGGTGACTTCGTGCGTACCGTGCGGGCTCCCGACGCCTACCGCCTGAGCGCCGAGAACGTGGCACAGATCTTCGCCGACGACGTGCGCGCCGCCATCGCCGACCTGCGCCGCTGCGGGATCAAGCCGGCAGCACTGCTGCTCGACGGCATCTTCGCCAGCGATGGCGTGCTGTCCGACCCGGCCGGCTTCCTGCAACAGGCGGTGGCCGTGGCCCGCGAAGAGGGCCTGCTGTACATCGCCGACGAGGTGCAATCGGGCTTTGGCCGTACCGGCTCGCACATGTGGGGCTACCAGCGCCATGGCGTGCAGCCCGACATCGTCACCATGGGCAAACCCATGGGCAACGGCCAGCCGATTGCCGGTGCGGTGTTCCGCGGCGAGGTGCTCGATGCGTTCGGTCGCACCGCCCGCTACTTCAACACCTTCGGCGGCAACCCGGTGTCATGTGCAGCAGCCAACGCGGTGCTCGACGTGATCCAGGGCGAAGGCCTGATGGCCAACTGCGCGGCGGTGGGCGAATACTTCAAGGCGGGTCTGCAAGGGCTTGCCGAGCGCTACCCGCTGATTGGCGACGTGCGCGGGGCCGGGCTGTTCGTGGGGGTCGAGTTGGTGACCGATCGTGCCAGCAAGGCGCCGGCCACCGAGGCAACGGCACGGGTGGTGAACGGCATGCGTGAACGTGGCGTGCTGATCAGTTCGGCGGGGCCGGCGGCCAACATCCTCAAGATCAGGCCGCAGTTGATCTTCCAGCGCGAGCATGCCGATCTGTTCGTGCAGACGCTGGAGGCGGTGCTGAAGTCGCTGAACTGACAGCGAGAGGCATTGACGGTTGTGGCCCTTTCGCCAGCAAGGCTGGCTCCTACAACGATTGGTGCAGGAGCCAGCCTTGCTGGCGAAGGGGTTCACTCACTTGGTCTTGGCAACCCAGGCATTGAAGCGCTGCTCGAGGTCTTCGCCGTTGTTGACCCAGAACTCGCTGTCCATCGGGATGGCCTGTGCCAGGTTGTCCGGCGCGGTGTTCAACTGCGCCGCCAGTGCAGGGTCAAGCAGCCCGGCGGTATGCAGGTTGGTCGACCCATAGCCCAGCTTGGTGGTGTGGATCTTCTGGTTTTCCGGGCGCAGCGAAAACGCGATGAAGTCCTCGGCCAGGGCCTTGTTCTTGCTGCCCTTGGGGATCGCCCACGAGTCGATCGCGTAGATGCTGCCATTCCATACCGTGTGCACATTGGCGCCGGCCGCCTGTGCGGCGAACACCCGGCCGTTGAACGCGGTGCTCATCACCACATCGCCGCTGGCCAGGAACTGCATCGGCTGCGCACCGGCCTCCCACCACTGGATGTCGGGCTTGATCTGGTCCAGCTTGCGGAATGCACGCTCCACCCCTTCCGGCGTCGACAACACCTTGTACACGTCGGCATACGGCACGCCATCGGCCATCAGTGCCGCTTCCAGGGTGTACTTGGCGCCCTTGCGCAGGCTGCGCTTGCCCGGAAACTTCTTGGTGTCCCAGAAATCGCTCCAGCCGGTAGGCGCCTGCTTGAGCTTGTCGCCGTTGTAGGCCAGTGCCATCGACCATACCAGCAGGCCGCCGCCGCAGTCCGACAGGGTGCCGGGCACGAAATCCGATTCCTTGCCGATACGGTTGAGGTCCAGGTGTTCGAACAGGCCCTCCTCGCAGCCACGGATCAGTTCGGCGCTCTCGACCTGCACCACGTCCCAGTTGACGCTGTTGGTGTCGACCATGACCTTGATCCGGCCCATTTCGCCGTTGTATTCACCCGCTACCACCTTGCTGTGGCTGGCGGCGGCAAAGGGGGCGTAGAAGGCCTCGGTCTGTACATCCTTGCTGGCACCGCCAAACGAAATCACGGTGATTTCGGCAGCAAGGGCGTTGGCGGCAAAAGCACTGAGCAACACGGCGGCAATGGTGGTTCTTTTCATGTCTACCTCTGTAATTTATTGGTTTTGGCAGAGTTGATACACGCTGGGCGTCCTTTCGGGTGGTCGCACTTCAGCTTCGGTAATCCACCTGATCACCACTGATCAGGCGCAAGGCGGCGGTCCAGGCCAACAGGTGAAGTTGCTGATCGAATTCGGCGTCGGACTGCTGCGCGGTCAGTTCGCAGACCGCTTCGTCCGGCAGGCGCAGCGGCGAGTTGCCCGCCAGTGCCTGTACCTGCGCCTGGCAGGCGCGCTCCAGGAAGTAGATCTGGTTGAAGGCTTCGGCAATGCAGCGCCCGGCGGCCAGCAGGCCATGGTTGCGCAGGATCATCGCCATGTGCGGGCCCAGGTCCCTGACCAGGCGCTCGCCTTCGGCCGGGTTCAGCGCAATGCCCTCGTAGTCGTGGTAACCCAGGCGGCGATAGAACTTCAGCGCATGCTGGGTGATCGGCAACAGCCCCTGCTCCTGGGCCGACACGGCCATGCCGGCAGCGGTATGGGTGTGCACCACACAGGCCAGGTCCGGACGTGCGGCGTGGATCGCCGAATGGATGTTGAAGCCGGCACGGTTGACGCTGCCGGCGTCATAGCCAGGGTCGATGGTGTTGCCGTGGTGGTCGATCTTGATCAGGTCCGAGGCGCGCATTTCGTGAAACAGCACGCCGTAGCGGTTGATCAGGAAATGCCCCGGCTCGCCGGGGACACGGGCCGAGATGTGCGTGTCGATCAGATCGGTCATGCGAAAGTGGGCCAGCAGCCGGTACAGCGCTGCCAGGTCGCAACGGGTCTGCCACTCTTCGGGCGAAACCTGCTGCGCGTCGATCCGCGGGGTGTTGGGGTGCATCGCGCCTCCTTGTTCATGGTATGTTTCGGGCACTTGGCCCGCCGGCATGCAGGGATGTTGCAGCAGCCCCCGGCGGCCCACCATGCACAGAACGCGCTGGTTGTGCCGGCCCTGTTATGGTGTTTTCACCAGTACACCCACCGCCACACCCTCGCCTGACGGATGTTTTCTATGATGTTGTTGGATGCCAGCTCGTCGCAGTCGCTGGTCAACCAGATCGTTGCGGGCATCACCCTCGCGATCAACGAACAGCGCTTGCGCCCGGGCACCAAGCTGCCCTCCATCCGCAAGTTCGCGCAAACCCACAAGGTCAGCCATTTCACCGCCGTCGAGGCTTATGACCGGCTGGTGGCCCTGGGTTACCTGACGGCGGTGCGCAATGCCGGCTTCTATGTACGCAGCGCCCCCGACACCCCCGCCCCGCCGCCGATGCCCAGTGCCAGCGACGATGCCTTCGACTTCGACGCCTACCTGCTGCTGCAGAAGGTGTTCCAGCCGCTGGGCATGGACCTGCGCCCGGGCATCGGCCTGCTGCCCGAGCCCTGGAGCGACGATGACGGGGTGCAGCGCAGCCTGCGCGCCCTGAGCCGCCGCGACCCGAGCGAGTTCACCGGCTACGGCCATGCCAAGGGGTGCGCCAACCTGCGCGCCCGGCTGGTGGAGAAACTGCTCGATACCCGAGTCAACGCCCACCCCGAGCAGATTCTGCTGACCAGCGGCGCCAGCCATGCGCTGGACCTGCTGGTGCGCTACCTGGTGCACCGCGGCGACAGCGTGCTGGTGGACGAACCGGGCTACCACAACCTGTTCCTCAACCTGCGCCTGCAGGGGGCCCGTCTGCTGGGGGTGCCACGCACCCGCGACGGCATCGACCTGGACGTGCTCGAGGCGCAGATCCGCGAACACCGGCCCAAGGTGTTCTTCACCAACACGCGCCTGCAATGCCCCACCGGCACCAGCCTGACACTGGCGGTGGCCCACCGTCTGCTGCAACTGGCGGAAAAGTACGACTTCCTGATCGTGGAAAACGACATCTACGCCGACCTCGACCCGTCCGACCAGCAGGCGCTGGCAGGCATGGACCAGCTGGCGCGGGTGATCTACGTGGCCAGCTTCTCCAAGAGCATCGCGCCGTCGCTGCGGGTGGGGTTCGTTGCCGCGCACCGCGACCTGATCGACGAACTGGTGCCACTGAAGATGGCCAGCGGCCTGACCACCTCGGCAATTGCCGAGGAACTGGCACTGGAGGTGCTGCTGCAGGGGCGCCACCGCAAGCACGTCAAGCAGTTGCAGGCCAACCTGGCCCTGGCCCATGAACAGGTGGCGCGCAAGCTCGAGGCGGTGGGCATGGAGATCTTCGTCAAGCCCCATGCGGGGTTGTTCCTGTGGGCCCGTCACCCCCAGGTCGAAGACGCCACGGCACTGGCCATGGACGCACGCGAACACAAGATTCTGCTCGCGCCCGGGCAACTGTTCATGCCCGATGCGCGGGTGGTGCCGTGGCTGCGTTTCAATGTGGCGCACGCGCAGGATGAGCGGATCTACCGGCTGTTGGAGCAGGCCGCGCACTGACCGGATTCGACTCGCCTCTTCGTCAGTAGGCGCCGGCCTTGCCGGCGAAGAGGCCCGCCCGGGCGACACCCCCGCAGGTCCGGAGAATCAGGCATGACACGCAGAGGAATGCCGGTGGGCACGCCCGTTGCCCGCGCGGACAATGCGCCGCCTCTACCGTCATTGCTTTTGCGAGGTTCCCCCATGTACACCGCCATCGGCTACGCCGCCCAGTCGGCCACCACACCCCTCGCCCCCATGACCTTCCAGCGCCGCAGCCCACGCCCCGACGACGTGGCCATCGAGATTCTCTACTGCGGCGTGTGCCACTCCGATATCCACCAGGCCCGCAACGAATGGGGCATCGCCGTGTACCCGCTGATGCCCGGCCACGAAATCGTGGGCAAGGTCACTGCCGTGGGCGCCAGCGTCAGCCGCTATCAGGTGGGTGACCTGGTGGGTGTGGGCTGCATGGTCGACTCCTGCCGCCACTGCCAGGCCTGCGCCGCCAACCTGGAACAGTACTGCCTCGAAGGCCCGACCATGACCTACGCCACCCCCGACCGGGTCGACGGCAGCAACACCATGGGCGGCTATTCCAGCAGTATCGTGGTCGACCAGCATTTCGTGGTGCGCATCCCGGCCGGCATGGACCTGGCCAGCGCCGCGCCGATCCTCTGCGCCGGCATCACCACCTATTCGCCGCTCAAGCACCACGGGGTCAAGGCCGGGCACAAGGTCGGCATCCTCGGCATGGGCGGCCTGGGTCACATGGGCATCAAGCTGGCCAAGGCCATGGGCGCCGAAGTCACCCTGTTCACCCGTTCGGCCAGCAAGGCCGAGGAAGCCCGCCGCCAGGGCGCCGACCATGTGGTGGTGTCCACCGATGCCGCGCAGATGGCCGCCGTGGCCGGGCACTTCGACTTTCTGCTCGACACCATCCCGGTGCAGCACGATCTCAACCCCTACCTGGAAACCCTGAAGTTCGACGGCGTGCACATCCTGGTGGGCCTGATCGAACCGGTGGAGCCGCCCCTGCACGCCGCCAACCTGGTGCTCAAGCGCCGCGTACTGGCCGGCTCGCTGATCGGCGGCATCGCCGAAACCCAGGAGGTGCTGGACTTCTGCGCCGAGCACGGCATTTGCTGCGACATCGAGATGCTCGACATCCAGCACATCAACGAGGCCTACAGCCGCATGATCGCCGGCGACGTGAAGTACCGCTTCGTGATCGACATGGCCTCGCTCAAGGCCTGAGCCCCCGCCTCACAGGTTGAAGCGCCCCAGCAGGTGGTGCTGTTGCCCCACCTGCTCCACCATCACCGCACACTGGCGCACCTGCACCTGGGTGCCTGCGGCCACTTCATGACTGATGTCGCGAATGGTCGTGGTGTTGCGGTTGATCTCTTCGCTGGTGGCGCTCTGCTGCTCGGCCGCGGTGGCGATCTGGGTGTTCATGTCGTTGATGCGGGTGATCGCCTGGCGAATGCGCACGAGCCTGTCGTTGGCCGCGCCCGCCTCCTCGGCGGTCTTGCCGGCGCTGTCGCGGTTGTGCTGCATGCGCGACTCGGCGTGGCGCACCCCGGCCTGCAGCTGGTCGATCATCTGGCGGATCTCCTGGGTCGACTGCTGGGTGCGCGAGGCCAGCGTGCGCACCTCGTCGGCCACCACCGCGAAACCTCGCCCCGTCTCGCCGGCACGTGCAGCCTCGATGGCAGCATTGAGCGCCAGCAGGTTGGTCTGCTCGGCAATGCTGGTAATCACCGCCAGGATCGACTCGATGTTGTCGCTGAGGCGCGACAGGTCATTGATTGCATGGCCAGTGTCGTCCATTTCGCTGGCCAGTTGCCGGATCGCCGCGGTCGAGCGTCGCACCACGTCCTCGCCGCCGTGTGCTTCCTCGTCGGCAATCACTGCGGCCTGCGCCGCTGCCTGGGCGTTGCGCGCGACGTCTTCGGCGGTGGAGGCCATCTCCTGCATGGCCGTGGCCAGTTGGTCCAGCTCCTGCAACTGGCGCTGCAGGCGCTCATCGGTCCGGGTGGCTTCGGCCGACGTCAGGTGGGTGCTCTCACGCACCTGGTTGGAGGTGCTCATCACCTGATGGATCAGGTTCTGCAGGTTGCCCAGAAAGCCGTTGAACTCGCGCGACACCAACGACACCTCGTCATTGCCGCCGTCGGGCAGGCGCCGCGTCAAGTCGCCGTCGCCCTGGTTGACCTCATGGAACGAGCGGTGCAGCAGCTCCAGCGGCTTGAGCAGGCGCCCGAGCAGCAGGCCCAGCACCACGAGGCTCACCAGCACGCCGAGCAGCGTGGCCAGCACTGCACGCCAGGTCAGGCTGTCGGCCTCGGCCATCACGATGCGCTGGTCGAGCACCACGCCGATCAGCCAGTCCATGCCCTCCAGGTAGGTCAGCGGGGTGAAGGACACCAGTGAATCGTGATCGCCGGTTCTAACCGTCTGCAGCTGGCTGTCCAGCGCCGGGTGCTGGCCATCGAACAGGCTGCTGTAGGGCTTGCCGTTGTACTGGCTGTCGGGGTGGGAAATGATCGTGCCGTTGCGGCTGAGCAGAAAGGCATGGCCGGCGCCGTTGAAGTCCAGGGTATTGATGGCATCGGCCACGCTCTTGAGGCGGATATCGCCGCCCAGCACGCCGGCGAAGGTAGCGCCATCGTGGAGGCGCGTGACCGCCGAAATCAGCGTTTCGCCAGTGGCCGAGTCGATGTAGGGTTCGGTGAGCACCGCCTTGTCGGCGCCCTTGGCGACGGCATACCAGGGCCGTGTGCGCCCGTCCCAGCTCGCATCGGGGCGCCAGCTGGGCGTGTTGGTGAGGGGTTTGCCGTCGCGTTGCAAGGCGCCGAATATCAGGATGAACTCGTCCTTGAGCATCGGGCTGTCGATGATGCGCTGGGTGTTTTCAGGGCTGTAGCGGCTGTCGATGGCCTGCGCCACCAGGCCCATGAGCTTGAGCTTGGCGTTCAGCCAGTTCTCTATCTGCCGGGCCAGGGCACCGCTGGACTCGGCGATGCCGGCAGACACTTGCTTGTGCAGGGCGTCGCGCACCTGGCTGACCTGCGTGACCGACAGCAATCCGGTGGTAATGAACAGCAATGTGGCGGCCGCCAGGCCAGCCTTGTGAACGATCTTCATGCCTGCACTCCGTGCCGAATCGAGCAAACGGGCATGCTAGGCAGGCGTACTGGCACACTGCAATCAACGTTGCGATGATTGCCCGGTGCCGTAATGGGGATTGTTTACCGGCATCACGGCCACTGCTTGTAGGACGAACCCGGCGGGCGGCATCCGCGCCGCGGGCAGGCAAAAAAAAACCAGGGCCGTTTGCGGCCCTGGTCTTTTTCGTCATGGTGCCTGTCAGCCCTTGAGCTGCCTGGCCGCACGCACGTGCATGAACACGCCCATCAGTGCCACGATGGCCGCCGCCGCACCGGTGGAGAACACCAGTACCTGGTAGTCCGGCACAAAGGCCATGGTCACCAGGCACCCGATGATGAACACGATCACCAGGTAGGTCAGCCACGGGAACAGCCACATCTTCAGGCGGATTTCCTTGCCCTCGGCTTCCAGCTTGCGGCGCATCTTCAGTTGCGAGAACGCGATCACCAGGTACACCAGCAAGGCGATCATGCCGGTGGTGTTCATCAGCACGTCCAGCACGTCTTTCGGGCGCAGGGTGTCGCTGAAGTTGATCAGGGCGACGAACACCGCCACCGAGCACGAACCGATGATGGCGAACACCGGCACACCGGTACCGGCGCGGGTGATCTTGAAGAACGACGGTGCATCACCGCGGGTCGACAGCGAGAACAGCATGCGCGAGGCGGTGTAGTGCGCCGAGATCAGGCAGCTGCTCACCGAGGTCAGCACCACGAAGTTCATCACGAACTCAGCGCCCGGAATGCCCAGCAGTTCCAGGGTACGACGGTACGAACCGTAGCCCGACTGGCCCATCAGCGGGTCGTTCCACGGCACCAGGGCCACGATCAGGAAGATCGAACCCACATAGAACAGGCACACACGCCACACCACCGAGTTGGTGGCCTTGACGATCTGCTCGGACGGGTTCTTCGACTCGGCGGCCGCGATGGTCACGATTTCGGCGCCCAGGAAGGCGAACATCACCCCCAGCATGGCCACCACCACTGCCTCCACCCCATTGGGCATGAAGCCCTGGGCCGTGAGGTTGCTGATGCCGTGGACCTCACCGGTGGGCCACAGGTTGGCCACGGCCAGCCCGCACACCACAAGGAAGCATATGATCGCCACCACCTTTATCAGCGCGAACCAGAATTCGAACTCCCCGTAGTGCTTGACGTTGAAGAAGTTGACGCTGATCAGCACCAGGGTAGTGGCCAGCACGAACACGTTGACGCTGATGGAGGGGAACCAGCCGTGCAGGATCTTGCCCGCCACGTAGGCTTCCCAGGCCATCAGGATGACCCAGAACCACCAGTACAACCAGCCGATGGTGAAGCCTGCCCAGCGCCCGATGGCGCGCTCGGCGTAGGTGGAGAACGAGCCGGTGTCTGGCGAGGAGGTGGCCATTTCACCCAGCATGCGCATGATCAGCACCACCAGGATGCCGCCGGCCAGGTACGCCAGGATGGCGGCCGGCCCGGCGCTGTGGATCACACTCCCCGAGCCCACGAACAGCGCACCGCCGATCACCCCGGCGATGGACATCATGGTCAGGTGGCGCGATTTGAGCGAAGCGCTAAGCTTGCTCTCGGGCTCCACCTTGGAGGATGTGGAAGTCGATGTAGCGTCCATCAGTTGTCTACCCCTTGTTTTTCTTTTTCCAGCGAACACGCAAGACCGGCGAATGCCGGGCTTCATTGCTCGTCAGTGTCTGATTGTGTACGGGATGGATCGCAAACCCGGCGGGCATCCATGGCCTTGAAGGTCGGCAATCGTGCTGTGCACGCCCGGGGGCTTGCCCCTGGCGGTAGTGATCGGGCCTCTCAACATGCTTTAGCTGGCGAATACAGACCCCTAATGTAAAAATGTACGACACAGAGAGCCATGCACAGCGCCGTGAAATATGCACTGCACTGTACAGGCCGCCAATGCAGTACACCCCCGTTCCCTGCAGGCGCCAGGCGTTACGCACCCTGAAGGCACAGCCCCAACATGCTTGAATTACGACCCGACTCCGCCCCCCCGCTCGTCAACCAGATCATCAACGGGTTGCGTGAGTTGATCGAGAACCAGACCCTCAAACCCGGTGCCAAGGTACCGTCCATCCGCGCCTTCGCCGCCACCTACTCGGTCAGCACCTTCACCGTGGTCGAAGCCTACGATCGGCTGGTGGCCCAGGGCCTGCTGGTCAGCCGCGGCAATGCCGGCTTCTTCGTCAACCGCTCGGTCAACGAGCGCATCGAAAGCCAGGCCAGCGACGCCGAGCCGGGCAAGCCGGAGTTCAACTCCGAGTGGTACCTGCAGAACATCTTCGAAAGCCGCCAACTGGCCTTCAAGCCCGGCTGTGGCTGGCTGCCCAACGAGTGGATGTTCGAGGACGGCCTGCGCCGCGGCCTGCGCCAGGTGGCCGGCAGCGTGATGGAACTGAGCGGTTACGGCGACCCCATGGGCCTGCTCGAGCTGCGCACCCTCACCGCGCAGAACCTGGAACAGGACCAGCGCATCGTGGCCAACCCCAACCAGCTGATGCTCACCCACGGCGCCAGCCAGGCGCTGGACCTGGCGGTGCGCACCCTGGTGCGCCCAGGCGATGTGGTGCTGGTGGACGACCCGGGCTACCCCAACCTGATGAGCATCCTGCGCTTTCAGGGCGCCACCCTGATCGGCGTGCCGCGCACCCCGGCCGGGTATGACCTGGAGCATCTCGAGCGGCTGCTGGCCCACCACCGGCCCACGGTGTTCTTCACCCAGCCGCACCTGCACAGCCCCACCTGCTCGCGCACCCCGCTGGCGCAACTGCACCGCCTGCTGCAACTGTCGGCGCAACACGGCTTTCGCCTGGTGGAGAACAACCTGTACGCCGACATGGTGGCCGAACCGCAACCGTGCCTGAGCAGCCTGGACCACCTGCAGCAGGTGGTGTACGTGGGCAGCTATTCCAAGAGCATCTCGCCGAACGTGCGGGTGGGCTACATGCTGGCCAACCCCGAACTGATCCAGAAGCTGCTGCAACTGAAGATGCGCTCGGGCCTGACCACCTCACAGGTGATGGAGCGCGTGGTGTATGCGGCCATCACCGATGGGCGCTGGCGCAAGCACCTCAAGCGCCTGCGCCAGCGCCTGGCCGAGGCGCAGCAGGAGGTCAGCCGGCGCCTGAACCGCCTGGGCTTCGAGATTTTCGTCGAGTCCGACGAGGGCATGTACCTGTGGACCCGCCACCCGCAGATCGCCAACAGCGCAGCGCTGGTGGACGACGCCCTGGAGCGCGGCATCATGATCGGCCCCGGCCAGTTGTTCATGGTCGACGCCCAGGCCACCGGCTGGATGCGCTTCAACGTGGCGTTCAGCACCGACCCGGCCTTGTGGCAGCAACTGGAAAAGCTGTTCGCCCGTCACGCCGCCTGAACCTGAGCAATTTTGTTCAATACGCCGCCCCCGGCCCCGCCACACACTTCCTGGACCCACATCCATAGAAGTGAAGGTTACATGGAGCAGTTCCTGATCATTGCAGCAGCGCACTTTCTGGCGCTGCTGTCACCCGGGCCGGATTTCTTCCTGGTGGCACGCACCTCCCTGGCCACCAACTGGCGCGTGGCCAGCGGAGCCTGCCTGGGCATCGCACTGGCCAACGGGGTGTTCATCGTCGCCGCCTTTACCGGCGTGTCGGTGCTGCAGCCGCACAGCACGCTGTTCATCGTGCTGCAACTGGCCGGTTGCGCCTACCTGCTGTACCTGGGCTGGCTGTTCATCCGCCATGCCGGTGCCAGCACGCTGGAGGTTGCCCCGCAGGGGTCGCCGGCACCGTCGCCCGCGGCCACCACCTGGCTGGGCGCCGCCGGCATGGGGGTGGTGTCCGGCATCCTCAACCCCAAGAACGCGCTGTTCTACGCCAGCCTGGCGGCCATGCTGAGCGGGCCGCAGGCAAGCCCTGGCTGGAAGCTGGCCTACGGCCTGTGGATGTTCGGCGTGGTGCTGGCGTGGGACCTGCTGGTGGCGGTGGTGATCGGCAACCGCCACGTGCGCCGCCGCTTCGCCCGTGCCCTGCCGTGGCTAGAGCGGGCCACGGGGGCGATGCTGGTGCTGCTGGCGCTGGGCGTGATCGCGGTAATGGCGCTGGGCTAGCACCGGGGCGTGGGGTAGGCTATGAGGCTTCTTTTACCTGTTTTCAGGGATACCTATTGGCCGCTGCATGGGGCACAGTCGCCCCCACCGCGCGCCCGAGACTGCCCATGCCTATCCAGACGACTGTTCCCGAACCCACGCTGCTCGCGCCGGTACTGCTGGTGGAGGACGAGCCGCTGATCCACCGCCGCCTGGAAGCCCTGCTGCTGCAACTGGGCTACCGGCCCGAGGCCCTGCTGTTCGCCAGCTCGCTGGCCGAGGCCCGCGCCTGCCTGGCAGTGCAGCCGGTGGCGCTGGCGCTGGTAGACCTGGGCCTGCCCGACGGCAACGGCATCGAGCTGATCGAAGAGATGCACGCCACCGACCCCGGCCAGGCGATCCTGGTGATCTCGGCATGGAGCACCGAAGACACCCTGCTCGCGGCGCTGCGGGCAGGCGCCACCGGCTATGTGCTCAAGGAACGCGACGACCTGGAGATCCTGTTGTCGCTGCGCAGCGTGCTGCGCGGCGGCGCCCCCATCGACCCGTTCGTGGCCCGGCGCATCATCGAGGAACTGCGCCCGGGGGCCGCCCAGCCGGTCGACACCGCCGATGGCGAACGCCTGACCCCGCGTGAAGACCAGATCCTGCGCCTGGTGGCCGAGGGCCTGGGCAACCGCGAAATCGCCGAACAGCTGAACCTGTCGCGCTACACCGTCGAATGCCACGTCAAACGCATCTATCGCAAGCTGGCGGTGTCTTCGCGCACCCGCGCCATCCATGCGGCACGCACGCGTGGTCTGCTCGATTGAGAGGCCTGATGGCGTGCTGGCTGCTCGTCCTGTGCCTGTCGGGTGCAGCGCAGGCTGCAACGCCGGGCGGTGCAAGCTGCACCGTGCAGGTGCTGTCGGTAGCCGCCGCCCAGGGTGATGACCAGGGCAACCGCCCCGAGGCCGGCCCCTGGCAGGCCGTGACCCTGCCCGACGACTGGAGCCGACGCTGGCCGCAGCACGACGGCACGGTGTGGTACCGCCTCCAGTGGCAGCGCGACTGCGCGGCCGGTCAACGCAGGCCGGTGGCACTGACGCTGCGCTCGGTGATCATGGCCGGCGAAGTGTTCGTCAACGACCAGCGCCTGTGGCGTGACAGCCAGCTGAGCGAGCCGCTGTCACGCAGCTGGAACATGCCCCGCTACTGGCACCTGCCCGAAGGCCTGCTGCACGAAGGCGTCAACACGCTGTGGGTACGTGTGGTGGGCCTGGCGGTACAGTCACCCGGGCTGGGGCCGGTGTACCTGGGGGATGAGGCCTCGGCACGCCAGCTGTATGAAGAGTTGCTGTGGACCAACCGCTCGTTGTTCGTGCTCAACCTGACCGTCTCGGCGGTGCTGGGCGGGCTGTTCTTCTGTATCTGGGTGATCCGCCGCGAGCAACGGATCTTTGGCTGGTATGCGGCCATGGCCCTGTGCTGGGTGCTGTTCATCGCCAATATACTGATGACCAGCCCCTGGCCCTTCTCCACCACCCTGATGGCTGCGCGCTTCAACGGCATCGCACTGGTGATGTACGTCACCTGTTTCTGCGTGTTTGTCTGGCGCTTTGGCGGGCAATCGCTGCCGCGCCTGGAGAAGGCACTCTGGCTGCTGACTGCCGCACTGGTGGCCTTGATGGCACTGGCCCCGGATGCCCGCGTCGGCAACGCGCAACTGGTGGCGGTGCTGAGCACGGCGACGGTGTTTTTCCTCAACTGCCTGCAGTTTCAGCTGCATGCCTTGCGCACCCGGCGGCCCGAGCATGTGTGGCTGGCCGCCAGCCTGCTGATATTCATGCTGGCCGGGGCCCATGACCTGCTGATAATGCTGAAGCTGATCGGCGAAACGCCCGCGTGGACACCGCTCACCAGTGTGGTGACGACCCTGTGCATGTCGGTGGTGCTGGGCTTGCGCCATGCGCGCAGCGTGCGCCGTATCGAGCGCTTCAACCTGGAGCTGGCCGAAGGCATCGAGCGCGCTCGCGGGGAACTGGCCACCACCCTCGAACGCGAACACGCCCTGGCGCTGACCAACTCCCGCCTGCAGGACCGCCTGCAGATCGCCCACGACCTGCATGATGGGCTGGGCGGCTCGCTGGTGCGCATGATGGCCATGGTCGAGCAGGCCAGCACGCCGCTGCAGGGCCCGCAGTTTCTGTCGATGCTCAAATTGCTGCGTGATGACCTGCGCCAGACCATCGACAATGGCTCTAGCGCCGGCATCAAGGTGCCGGCCACGCCGCAGGAATGGATCGCCCCGCTGCGCCATCGCTTCACCCAGCTGTTCGACGAACTGGATGTGACCTGCACCTGGCACTTTGCCGCGCAGTGGCGCACACCGCCCAGCGCCTTGCAGTGCATGGCATTGACACGCCTGGTGGAAGAGTCGCTGACCAATGTGGTCAAGCACAGCCGTGCCCGGCATGTGCAGGTTGAGCTGCAGCAGCCGCAGCCCGACAGCCTGGAGCTGAACATCGAGGATGACGGTATCGGCTTCGACGTGCTGGCGGTACAGCGCGCCGGGGTGAGCGTGGGCATGCGCAGCATGCATGCGCGCATCGCCCGGGTGGGCGGT
This sequence comes from Pseudomonas sp. MF6396, assembly GCF_002018915.1. Lineage (NCBI taxonomy): Bacteria > Pseudomonadati > Pseudomonadota > Gammaproteobacteria > Pseudomonadales > Pseudomonadaceae > Pseudomonas > Pseudomonas sp. MF6396. The sequence goes on from NZ_MVOK01000016.1 coordinate 36,203, forward strand.
CAGTTGGAGGTGGTTTCGCTGCCGGGTTGTACGCGGCTTGTTGCACGCCTTGCGCTGCAACGGGAGGTGCCGGCCAGCGTGTGAGCCGGTACTGCAGGCATTCGCTTGGCCGGCAAGGCCGGCCCCTGCAGGGGTTGTGCTGCTCTGCAGAGGCCGGCCTTGCCGACGAACGCGCTACTTCACATCGAAACGGTCCAGGTTCATCACTTTGGCCCAGGCCGCCACGAAGTCGCTGACGAACTGCTGCTGCGCATCCGCACTGGCATACACCTCGGCCACGGCCCGCAATTGCGCGTTCGAGCCGAACACCAGGTCGACCCGGGTCGCGGTCCACTTCACCTGCCCGCTTTTGCGATCACGCCCTTCGAACGCCTGAGCGGCCTCGGACACCGGCTTCCACTCCACGCCCATGTCCAGCAGGTGGGTGAAGAAGTCATTGGTCAGCGCCTGCGGCCGCTGGGTGAACACGCCATGGCTGCTCTGGCCCACATTGGCCCCCAGCACCCGCAGGCCGCCCACCAGCACCGTCATCTCCGGTGCACTGAGCGTCAGCAGTTGCGCCTTGTCGATCAGCAGCGCTTCGGCCGGCACGCGGTAGTGCCCCTTGAGGTAGTTGCGAAAACCATCGGCAATGGGTTCGAGAAAGCCGAACGACTCCACGTCCGTCTGCTCCTGGCTGGCATCGGTGCGCCCCGGCGTGAACGGCACCGTGACCGTATGCCCGGCGTTTTTCGCAGCCTGCTCGACGCCGGCGTTGCCCGCCAGCACGATCAGATCGGCCAGGGAGATCTTCTTGCCACCGGCCTGCGCCCCATTGAATTCGTTCTGGATGCCTTCCAGGGTCGCGAGCACGGTGGCCAGCTGTTCGGGCTGGTTGGCCTGCCAGAACTTCTGCGGGGCCAGGCGCAGCCGCCCGCCATTGGCACCGCCGCGCTTGTCCGAGCCCCTGAAGGTGGAAGCCGCCGCCCATGCGGTGGACACCAGCTGCGCCACCGACAGGCCCGAGGCCAGTACCTTGGCCTTGAGCGCAGCGATGTCGCCATCATCGACCAGCGGGTGGTCGACCTTGGGAATCGGGTCTTGCCACAGCAACTCCTCAGCGGGCAGTTCCGGGCCCAGGTAGCGCGACAGCGGGCCCATGTCACGGTGGATCAGCTTGTACCAGGCGCGGGCAAAGGCATCGCTCAGCTGGTCGGGGTTTTCCAGGTAGCGGCGCGAGATCTTCTCGTAGATCGGGTCGAAGCGCAGCGACAGGTCGGTGGTCAGCATGGTGGGGTTGCGCCGCTTGGACGGGTCGTGGGCGTCGGGGATGATGCCGGCCCCGGCGCCGCCCTTGGGCGTCCACTGGTGGGCCCCGGCCGGGCTCTTGGTCAGCTCCCACTCGAAGCCGAACAGGTTCTCCAGGAAGTTGTTGCTCCAGCGGGTCGGGGTGGTGGTCCAGGTCACTTCCAGGCCGCTGGTGATGGTGTCCGGGCCCTTGCCGGTGCCGAAGCTGTTCTTCCAGCCCAGGCCCTGTTCCTCCAGGCCTGCCGCTTCAGGCTCGGGGCCCACGTTGTCGGCCGGGCCGGCGCCGTGGGTCTTGCCGAAGGCGTGGCCGCCGGCGATCAGGGCCACGGTTTCCTCGTCGTTCATGGCCATGCGCCCGAAGGTCTCGCGAATGTCCTTGGCGGCGGCGACCGGGTCGGGGTTGCCTTCCGGGCCTTCCGGGTTCACGTAGATCAGCCCCATCTGCACTGCGGCCAGGGGGTTCTCCAGGTTGCGGCCCTGCTCGGTACGGCTTTCTTCGTTGCCGTGCTGCTCGGGTTCGGCCACCAGGGTGCCCTCGCCCGGCGGCTGCATGGCTTCAGGGTCTTTGCCGTAGCGCGTGTCGCCGCCCAGCCACTTGTTCTCCGAGCCCCAGTACACGTCCTCGTCCGGCGCCCACACGTCCGGGCGACCGCCGGAAAAGCCGAAGGTCTTGAAGCCCATCGACTCCAGCGCCACGTTGCCGGTGAGCACGATCAGGTCGGCCCAGGAAATCGCCCGCCCGTACTTCTGCTTGATCGGCCACAGCAGCCGCCGCGCCTTGTCGAGGCTGACGTTGTCGGGCCAGCTGTTGAGCGGCGCGAAGCGCTGCTGGCCGGAGCCGGCACCGCCGCGCCCGTCGCCGGTACGGTAGGTGCCCGCACTGTGCCAGGCCATGCGCACGAACAGTGGCCCGTAATGGCCGAAGTCGGCCGGCCACCAGTCCTGCGAGTCGGTCATCAGCGCGGTGAGGTCCTGCTTGAGGGCCTGGAAGTCCAGGCTCTTGAACGCCTGGGCATAGTCGAAGCCCTCGCCCAGCGGGTCGGCCTGGGGCACGTGCTGATGCAGGATCTTCAGGTTGAGCTGGTTGGGCCACCAGTCACGGTTGGTGGTGCCACCGCCGGCGGCATGATTGAACGGGCATTTCGATTCAGTTGCCATGTGAGAGCTACCCTTGGTCGAGTTCATGTCGCCAGGCAGCCCTGCCAGGGCGCCGTGGCAACGTGCGAAATCAGTTACACAGGTTGCATCGTCAACGACTCGAACGGCTGAGCGCCGCGATCTTGTCTCTTCATCAGGATGGGTCGGCCAGCTGGCACCGGCACCGAACTAAGGCTAGTTCGCCGCCCCCGAGTCGGCAAATAGCCGCAGTATTGGTGGGTGATAGCCATAATCTCTTATACGGAACCCGCCAGGGAGCAGAAGGTAGGACAAACGCTCGCTGAGCCGTGCACCGATAACGCAGGCGTAGTCAGGGCGAGCGACCACCCCACGGGAGGCTCGCCCCATGGACATGCGCCCGCGTTCAACCGCCATCCACGAGGCCGGTCACGCCCTGGCCGTGTGGTGGAACGGCCAGCCCATTGCACGGGTGACCGTGCTGACCCACGCCCAGGCCGCCAGCGGCCCGCTGATCGACCTGAACGGGCGTGCGCACTTTGCCGAGGGGCTGGTGGAGGCGGACTACCTGATCGTGCACCCGGCCTTCGCCGCCCGTGGCATTGCCGAATACCTGCCCTCCCTCGTCGAACCCATCGAGCGCGACCTGCTGCACTGCTTTGCCGGGCCCGTGGCCGAAGCCATCCACCGGCACGCACGCTATGACCGGGTCTTGCGCGGCAGCGGCCGTGGCGACCGCTGCCGCGGGCATGAACTGATCAGCCTGTTGCCCGCGCACAAGCTGCTCGATGCCGAGGCCCTGGCCATCGCCCGGTCCGGCTGCCTGGTACGCCGGTACTGGGCGGGGCTGGTAGCAGTGGCCGACCTCTTGCAGGCACGGGGTGTGGTGGACGGCGAGCGAGTCAGCGCGTTGCTGTGCCGGGTGACTGGTGAATCACCGGCACAAGGGCCCGCAAGCTTGCGCGAGCTTGACCCTGAGGGCGGGTACGACCAGAGGCAGGCCACCCGGCAAAAGCGTTAGCGCTTTTTGCAATAGCGCAAAAAAGCTGAGCTACAGTCGTAAAAGGCGCATCTGATACGTATTTATCAGGAGAAACTGATCTGTATCCACGGATGTTCACATCATGCAGGGATGAGCAACGATGGATCACTGGACAACGGAGCAACTGCGTCAGCTGGTGTGCTCGAAGGACCTGGACAACCAGTTGGCGCAATTGGAAAAGCTGCTTCGGTGCCTGGGTTTCGACTGCTACGCCTTCAGTTTCACCACCCCGACGTTTTCGATCACACAAAGCAACTGCCCCAACCCATGGGGCGAGCGCTACCGTCGCCATGAGCCTGCGGTCGTTGATCCCCTGCTTGCGCACAGCCGGCACTCATCCTTCCCGTTGCTGTGGACACCAGAGGCTTTCACCAACCCCCCCGAGTTGTGGGCAGGCGCGCAGGATCACGGCGTTTGCCTCGGTTGGACCCAACCCTTTCACGATGAGCACGGCAGGTTCAGCAGCTTGAGCGTGGTACGCCAACACCCGCCCGTGACCGTCAATGAGCTTTACCGCAAGGGGGCCGCGGTGCTGTGGCTGGTGCAGGTGCTGCATGCGACGGCGGCCGCTCTGGTGAATGACCCGCAGGGGCCGTCATCATCCGAGTGACCCGCAACGGGGTTCGCCAGCGCCACATGGGATATCCTCGCTACCTGGCCCGTTCAAAGATCGAGTGGAAGACCCATTGAAACTGCTCAAGGAAAACAGAGAAATCCTCCTGTCTGGAGAAGAAGCCATCCACCTTGTCGCCGATATCGAATACATGCTCATTTCCCTGAGAGACATTGCCCGCCATTACTACAGGGATGTTGATGGCGACATCAGCCCAGGCGACAGAGCGCTGTATTGCGAAGAGACGACACGGTTCATCGATGAAAACCAGATCACCCGTCGACTGGCCGCCATGCGAAGAACAATCACTGAAAAGTTCGACCTCGCGCTGGGCTGCGACGACATGGATGACATTGAAAGAGCGGTGGCCGAGATGGACTACTGGAAGCCCAAACAGGCAACGTAGCCAGCTACGTTGCTTGCACAAAGGCAGGCATGAACCCTACTCGACCATCAACCCTCGACGCACCCGCCCCGCCCTTTTGTAGGCCCTGACCACCGTGTTGGTCTCACACGAGATGATCCCCTCCAGGGATCCCATGCGGGCGGTCGAGACGGTCCATAGATCATGGATATCACGGCACAGCACATGCCAGAACAGCTGCGAGCCGCCACTGGTGCCAAACAGGCAACGCGTGTGTTCATCCTTCGCCAGTTCCTGGGCAATGCCCTCCGCCGCACCCGGTCGAGTCTGCAACGACACAATCGCCTCTACCCCGTAGCCCACCAGCAACGGCTCGAGCTCCACACGAAATGTCAGGGCATTGCTGTCGACGAGCCCACTCAGCATCCGCTGAACCTTCGGCTCACTGACTCCACATGTCTCGGCAAGCACGCCCAGGCTGGCCCTTCCATCCAGGGTCAGGGCGCCGAGTAACCGCATTTCGTCAGCACTCAGGCTCACAGGCCCGGCCAGCACCGGCTCGCTAGGCACCGAACCATCAATGCGCCAGCGGCTGGCTCGTCGGAACGACCTGAGCACCACCTGCGTCTGAACCTGCCTAACCCCCGGCACCAGCGGCAACTCCCGCACCACCATGTCAGAAAGCGCTTCCACGCTGGGCAGGTTGATCTCGGTGAAGATGTCGAACTCGCCCGTTGTCGCCATCACAACCTGCGTCTGTACCCACTGCGCCAGGTGCTGCGCCACTTCGCTCTGACGACCGTCTGCTACCCGAATCCAGGCATGCAGCACCGGGCCACTCCCCACCACAACCGGGTCGAGCTCGCCGATCACCCGGATATACCCGTTGTCCATCAAGCGTTGCAGGCGACGCGAAAGCGTACGCTCCGCCACATCGCAGCCGGCGCTCAGATCCCGCCAGGTGCCGCGAGGGTTCGCCTGCAGTGCAATCAGGCAGGCCAGATCCGCGTCATCCAACGCAAAATGTCTTTTTTCATCCGAATCAACGGTTGACGAGACCATATCCTTACAATACCTTCGCTCAAGTGGCCAAATTAATACAAAAAAACGCCGCATATGTCTAAAAACAATTACAACTCAAACCCAAAGGCACAAGCCAATGAATTATGCGACTCAAACGTCCGAAGCGGCAAAGCCGCAGGTATCAACCGCGCGCAAAATTGCTGCTGGCAGCATTGGCAATGCGGTGGAGTGGTTCGATTGGACGATCTATGCGTCGTTCGCGGTGTTCTTTTCCACACAATTCTTTCCAAAAAATGACGAAACGGCGTCCCTGCTGGCGACCTTCGCGATTTTCGCCGTGGGGTTCTTCATGCGCCCGATCGGTGGCTGGGCCCTGGGGATCTACTCTGATCGCTATGGCCGCAAATCGGCACTGGGGGTCACCATCCTGCTGATGGCAGGCGGGTCCCTGATGATCGGCATCACCCCCACCTACGAGAAGATCGGCCTGCTCGCGCCGGTCTTGCTGGTGATAGCGCGCCTGATGCAAGGCCTGTCGCTGGGCGGTGAATACGCTTCAGCCTCTACCTACCTTGCCGAGTTGGCGCCGGACCACCGTCGCGGGTTCTTTTCGAGCTTTGTGTTCTTCAGCTCCGCCGCGGGCATTCTGACCGCCTCGGCGATCGGCTGGGCGCTGACCACCCTCCTCACCGAGGAACAGATGAGAGAGTTCGGCTGGCGCATTCCGTTCCTGCTCGGCGCCCTGGGCGGTATCGCAGGCATCTGGCTGCGTATGTCGGTACCTGAAGCAGAAGCCTCCACGCCGCCAACCGCAGACAAGGTAGAGAAGCAACCGCTGCGCACCCTGCTGCGCGATTATCCGCGCGAGACCCTGCGGATCGTGGGCTTTTCGATCCTGAGCACCTTTGCCTTCTACCTGTTCGTCATCTACATCCCGACCTATGCCATCCGTGCGCTGCACGTGGAGTCCTCGACAGCGTTCGCTGCAAACACGGTTGCAATGGTCGCGTTCATGCTCGTGCACCCACTCTTCGGCATGCTCTCTGACAAGTTCGGGCGCAAGCCGCAACTGATCGTGTTCGCCCTGGGCTACCTGGTGTTCTTCTACCCGATCATCACCAGCATGCAGCCGACGTTCTCGTCGATCCTGATGGTGGAGCTGTTCGGCCTTATGCTGTACGCGCTCTATACCTCCATCGCCCCGGCAATCATGTCCGAACAGTTCCCCAGCCGCGTTCGCGCCGTCGGCATTGGTGCTCCCTACAACCTGATGGTGGCGCTGCTGGGCGGTACCACGCCGTATCTGCTGACCTGGCTGCAGAGCAACGGTCAGGAGAGCTGGTTCTTCTACTACGTGCTCGCAGGCGCCGCGCTCACGCTTGTGACCTTCATCAAAATGCCGGAAACAGCCGGAAAGCCACTGAAATAGTCACTGGCTCGAACAACGCCATGCAATCCCCGTCAACGAGTATCGGATACGGGGATTACCGACCCACACCGCTTAGAACCTAGAACCCATGCTCGAACGATCCGAAGCCCTATGTTTCCAGTCTGCCCTGCAGATTGCCCATCTGATCGCTACCCGGCAGATCACCTCGCGTGCCGTCACGCACTACTTTCTGGACCGCATTGCTCGCGGCAGCGAGCTCAATGCCTTTACCGCAGTGTTCGCAGAGCAAGCCCTGGCGGCAGCCGATGCCGCCGACAGTGCGCTCGAGGCAGGCCACCCTTTGAGTGCTTTGCATGGCGTACCGGTCGCCATCAAGGACAACATCGAAATCGCCCATACCCCGGCATCGGCAGGCTCGTTGAGCCGCCTGAGCACTGTCAGTGCCGTGACCAGCACCGTCGCGCAACGATTGCAGGCGGCCGGAATGGTTATCCTGGGCAAGACCCAGATGACCGAATTTGCGTTCGGCCTGTCCGGTCAGAACCCGACCCGAGGCACGCCCTGGAACCCGTGGGACACAACGCTGCATCGCGCCCCGGGCGGTTCCTCTTCAGGTGCGGCGGTTGCTGTTGCCGCAGGGCTTGTACCTGTTGCAGTGGGGGGCGATACCGGCGGATCGATCCGAGCCCCCGCATCGCTCAATCATCTGGTCGGCTTCAAGCCGTCCAGCGGGGTCATCAGCGTGCACGGTGTGGTTCCGCTTGCGCCCAGCCTCGACGTGCTGGGCCCGATCGCCCGTGATGTCGGCGACGCCCATGCACTCACGGCCATCCTTGCCAGCCCGTCTACCGGCAGTGGGTCGAGCGTTCAGGCCGACCTTGCAGGTGAGCTGGTACCAGCCAAGCCGAGCACGGTGTTCGTACTGGACCAGAGCGCGTTCCCAAGTGCGCTGTCCGTGGGCGCTCGCCGGGTTTGGGATCAGGCCCTGGTCACCCTGGAAAAGGCCGGCTGGACGCTCCAGAGCTGGGTTCCAGAGGATGAGTTGAACATCGGCCGGCTGTCCGAGTGCAACTCGATGATCATTGCCTATGAGGGGTATCGCGAGTTCGGCCACCTTGCACATGACCCTGCGCAGCCGCTCTGGGAGGTGGTGCGCAATCGCATCCTGGCCGGCGCGGCCATCAGCCGTGACGACTACGAACACGCCGTTGCACAGCGTGCCCACGCCGCCGAGGCCTTCAGACAAGCGATCGGCTCATCCGGTGTTCTGCTGATGCCGGTCAGCAGTCACGGGGCCCTGCCTCTTGATGACCAGGACGCTGCTCACGTGAGCATCGGCACGTTCAGCCGCGCCAGTAACTACCTCGGCACCCCGGCAATCGCCCTACCCGCCGGATTCGATGAAGCACAGATGCCGATTGGCGTGCAGCTGCTGTCACCGGTATCTACCGACATGCACTTGCTGAACATGGCGAGCGCCATGGCGCCTGCACTGCTGCTTGACGAGCGCAAGCCCGAGCTGGGGCGGTGGGGGCTTTAAGCCCGGAACAACACTCGCGTAGCACCTGGCGCAACGTCTTCAGTGATGTTGCGCAGGTGTCATCCAGGCAGACCATCGCCGTGCGCTGCGATCGTCAGGCCGTTGCAATGCGAAGACTTTTCTACCCATCTCCGGTACCGGCGAGTGCGAAACGCCATGGCGGCCTGTTGCAGGATCAGCGCGAACAACGGTGAAACACTCGGGTCGGGATTTTTATTGCGACTGAGTTTACGCAGTTGAAACTTCACTACAGCCATGTTCGCCAAGGCCGCCATCGCTTTGTTTTTCCAGGTGATCGGCGGCAATTGCGGGGCATTGTCGTTGCCCGCCAGCCACTGGCGAGGCAGGTGCGGGTCGATAGCAAGGGCGGTTCCGATGCCCACCATGTCCACACCGCTCTGCACGACGCTTTCGGCCACCGGGCGGCGGCGTATACCGCCAGTGACCATCACCGGCATGTTGGCGACGGTTTGGATATCACGGGCGAACTCGACGAAATAGGCTTCGCGAGCCAGGGTGCGACCATCGCGCGCGTCACCCTGCATGGCGGGTACCTCGTAGCTGCCCCCCGATAACTCCACCATGTCCACGCCCAGGTCGTTGAGCAACTCAACCACCTTTTTCGCGTCATCGGCGGTGAATCCTCCGCGCTGGAAATCGGCGGAGTTCAGCTTGACCGCCACTGCGAAATCCGCAGAAACCACAGCCCTGACCGCCTTGACGATTTCGAGCAACAGGCGCGCCCGGTTTTCCAGAGGGCCACCCCACTCGTCCGTGCGCTGGTTGGTCAACGGCGAAAGGAACTGGCTCAACAAATAGCCATGGGCAGCATGAATTTCCACACCAGTGAATCCGGCCTGCTCGCCGAGGCGTGCGGTATTCGCGAAGCGCTGAACAACCTCTTCGATCACGCCTGGGGTCATCGCATGAGGTGTGGCAAATCGCCTGGACATTTTGCCGAGGTCCAGCGGCACGGCTGACGGGGCCCAGGTCTTTTGCCCAAGGTTGGACTGCATCTGGCGACCGGGATGATTGATCTGCAACCAGAACTGCGCACCGCCAGACCGACCTGTACGCGCCCAGTGCTTGAACTTGTGCAATTGCTGATCGTCTTGCAACACCACGCCACCCGGTCCGGTCATGGCGCGGCCGTCGACCATAACGTTGCCGGTAATGATCAGGCCGGCACCACCGTCGGCCCATGCTTGATAGAGACGCAGCAGGTCCTTGGAAGGCGCCTGATCGGCGTCCGCCATGTTCTCCTCCATGGCAGCTTTGGCGATTCGGTTCTTGATGGTTGAACCGTTGGGAAGCATCAGGGTGTCGAACACATTCATGGAGCAGCCCTCAACTGAAGAGGAGGCCACCTTAAGATTAAAGTCAACTTTAAGGTCAATACCCTTTTGCGCAGTGCAGCAATGGAGTTTGACCTTAACGCACCGCACGCTTGCCCGGCGCTTTGCCAATGCCTTCTTCACGCAGGCGATTTATCAGCATTTGCGCATTTTCCGCGCACGCCATGCTTTCGGGCTTACCCTCGATGCCCTTGATGACGAGCAGAAGCTGCGCTTTGTTGTGGGCTAGCCGTTGCTGTAGAACAGCGATTTCCTCAACCTTTTGCTTAAGCCCGCTGAGCAATTCATCGTGCTGCCAACCGCTGGCATTCATCGGCATCAACTGCCGAATTTCTTCCAATGAAAAACCCGCCGCCTGCGCTGCGGTGATGACCTCCAACACCCCCTTGGTATCAGGCGCGTAGTCCCTGTAACCATTTGCTTTGCGCTCGACAGATTTGATCAAGCCGCTCGACTCGTAGAACCGGATGCGTGAGGGCGCCAAACCACTGATTTTCGCCAGTTCGCCTATTCGCATAACCCACCCTGAACACTCTGTTGACCTTGAAGTTGACTTTAAACCTAAAGCCATCGGGGCGGCCAACCATCACGCATTGAATTCAGGCTCGACCACTGTCGCTACGCCACTGGCATCACTGCCTTGTCACACCACTGTTGATGCAACAGTTCTGGAACGCCAGCCATACGCCAACACCATCAGCAGCCCCAGAGCACCCATCGACGCTCCGGCCAGGGAAATGGCCGGATAACCCAACCCGGCGTTGATCACCGCTCCGCCCAGCGCTGCGCCAATCGCGTTGCCAAAATTGAAGGCGCCAATGTTTACCGCAGAGGCAAGATTGGGCGCGTCCTTCGCTGCTTCCATCACCCGCATCTGTAGTGGCGGCACCAGGGCGAAACTGGCGATACCCCATATCAGGATGGCCAGAGCGGCCGGCACCGCCCAACGCATCAGCAGAGTGAACGCCAGCAAGACGAGAATCAGAACGCTTAGCGAGACGATCAAGGTGCGATCTATCGAGCGGTCGGCGGCCTTGCCGCCCCACAGGTTGCCCAGCGTCAACCCCACCCCGAAAAGAACCAGCATGCCAGTGATATAGGCGGTGGAACCATTGGTCTCGCTGCTGAGGATCGGCGCGATGTAAGTGAAGACAGTAAACATCGCGCTCGACCCGACTACGGTCAGGGCCAACGCGCCCAGCACCGGACCGCGCCCCAGTACTCGAATTTCGGCCATTACACCGACGCTTTGCGACGTCTTCAGGTTAGGCAGGGCGAACCATAATGCGGCCATGGTCGCCACACCGAGGCCGGTAATTCCCCAGAAAGCGGTGCGCCAACCGAACAGTTCACCAAACCAGGTGGCCAGCGGCACACCGCCGATGGTCGCCAAGGTCAGGCCCATGAACATCGCCGCCACCGCCCCGGCACGTTTTTCCGGGGCGACCACGCTGGCGGCGACGATGGAGCCAACGCCAAAAAATGCACCATGGTTCAGTGAGGTCACCACCCTGGCGACCATGAGGCTGTAGTAATCGGTGGCCAGGGCTGACATCAGATTACCCAAGGTGAAAATTCCCATGAGCCCGATCAGCAGATAGCGTCGGGGAATTCTGCCGGTGGTCAGTGTCATCAGCGGTGCACCGAGCAATACGCCCAGCGCATAGGCACTGACCAGCAAACCGGCAGCGGGAATCGAAACGCCCAGATCCTGAGCTATACCCGGCAACATGCCCATGGGGGCGAATTCTGTTACGCCGATGCCAAAGGCACCGATGGCAAGTGCGACAAGTGGTGGATTGATACGCATGGAAGGCTCCTTATCTATGCCGCCAATGCTACGATGCAGTTTTTTAACGCGGTAGATAGCATTTTTGGCAATCACCTTTGCGCAGGAGGCACAAGTGGACTTCAACGGCAGGTCAGGTGAAATGAGCGTGTTCACCACCGTGGCGCACGAAGGCAGCCTGTCGGCCGCGGCGCGTGCACTGGGCGTGACACCATCGGCAGTCAGTCGGGTCATCGCGCGTACCGAGCAACGCCTTGGCACCCGCCTGCTGTTGCGCACCACCCGAGCGCTCGCCTTCACTGCCGAGGGCGAAGCGTTCCTGCGCGGCGCCCGGCGTATCCTGGCCGATATGGACGAGGTCGAAGCAGCGATCGCTGACCAGGGCGTGCCCAGGGGGCGATTGCGGGTCAGTGCCGCCCTTGGCCACGGGCGGCTGGCCATCGTCCCGCTGGTGGCAGCATTCAGCGCCCGTTACCCGAACATCGTCGTCGACCTTACCCTCGGCGACGAAGTGGTCGACATTCTCGGCGGGCAGGCCGATGTCGCGATCCGCTTCGGCCATCTGCCCGACAGCCCACTGACCGCGCGCAGGATCGGCGACACCGGCCAGGTAGTGGTGGCATCGCCCGATTATCTGCAGCGCGAGGGCATCCCCAAGGAGCCGGAAGACTTGTTTCAGCACAATTGCCTGCGCTTCAACTTCCGGCGTGCCGAACCCAACTGGCCGTTCATCCGCGATGGAAAAGAGTTTTCCCTGAAGGTCAGTGGCAACATCGAATGCAGCAGTGGTGAAGCGCTGGCACAACTTGCGCGAGTAGGCGCCGGCATTGCACGTATCGGTGAGTTCAGCGTGCGCGAGGATCTGCAGCGCGGCACCCTGATTCCGCTGCTGGAAGCCTGGAACCCAGGGGACCAGGAACCGATCCATGCTGTGTTCGTCGGCGGGGCGGCAATGCCGGCGCGGGTGCGATTGTTCGTGGACTTCTTGCTGGAACATCACCGGATGTAAGCGCTTGATCTGAAATTCCGGGTACTTGTGGTGTTGAAGTCTCGAAAATGTCGTTACCTCACCAGCATCAATGCTGAAACGGTAACCCCTCCAGCTTCCCCACAAGCCAGAACCTTGAATACCCACCCCCACCCCGTTAACCTTCGCCCATCGCTTTTTGTGTCTGCTGTTTCGTGTCATGGCAGCTGTGCGTGGGGCGCATTCGTGCGCGCCGGGTTCCTTGATTCCCGGTCTACCAACCTGCGTACAGCGCCACCCTTCGTCTGGTAGCGATAGGTGTCGGCTCCACCAATCAAGGGAGCTGCACAATCACAAGAATCGTCCCCGCTCCCCCGCTTGTTAATTCCCGCAAAACCACCTACACCGCCTTCGGCTGTAGCAACGGAAACCACCCTCCCCTGTTTTCCGTCTGCGAAGGCATCGAGCTCGAAGATGCGTTGGTCCATCTGTCGCTACAGATCCAATGCGCCAAGGACACCACCGCACAAGCTTGCGAACGCGCCGACGCGCAGTTCAAGCACCTGCTGGTGGCAGCGCAGCAGTCGCTGGAGATGAGCACCGTGTTGATCGAAACGGTGCTGGACGGCATGGAGGCGCAAGCGGTAGACGCGTAACGACGTGACACCCGGGCCGCAGACGCGGCCCACTGATAGGGGTGCCTATACGCCAAGTAGGAGCCGGCTTTGCCGGCGAAGCGACGCGCGGGCAGCGCGCGGCCTAGAGAGCGCCATCAGATTCAAGGCATGCCCCCCAAACCCAGATGCAATTTCAAGACAGGTGACTGGGGATGTCTTCAGAAAGGCCACCAAAGGATCGCGGTGAGGTTATCAGGTGCCAGTCAATGCTGTTGTGCCGGTCACAAGATCGAGCGCCGCGAGCGCGGCGCTTCGCCGGCAAAGCCGGTTCCTACATGGGCTGCCACGTGCCAACGCCTGTGAGATTCGAGTTGCCAGCCACCACAACTACACCACCAGAATCGCCTCATGCACATCAATTGTCGGAATCGGCACCACACAACGGCGCGTGTCGAGCCACTGGCGCATCTTGCAGGCGTCGAAAATCTGGCCCTCGTCCATCATCGTCAGGATGAGCTTTTGAGACATGTGGTAACACCCACATTTCAGGCAACGCCGCCCTTCCCACCCGGCTGGGCAGTCGATGGCCTCGGCGTGGCCGGCGCAGATCAGACAGCTCATGCAACCCCCTGATTGTTTTTCTGGGCGGGAAGGAACGTGCTGGTTACACCACAAAAAACAGCGTTCGAAAAAGGCATGAAAATTCCGTGCCAAGGCACGTATCTCGACAGATGGCAGCTGTTTCGGGCACCCGCCTCACTGGCCCCTGCGAAGGTCGTCGATCAGGGTCTTGTACCCGGCCACCTGCTGCTTGACGTAGGTGCGCAATTGATCACCGGTCAGGGCGAACGGCAGCAGCCTGAAGCCGCTGCGAAGCTGGGCGAACTGTTCCGAGGCCAGTAGCTGGTCGAAGGTGTGCTTCCACCAGGCATAGTCCTCGTCGCTGACCCCGGGCCCCAGATAGAAGCCCCTGACCACCGGGCAGACGATGTCGTAGCCCTGTTCCCTGGCGGTGGGTACGTCCTTGAGCTCACCGCCCAGGCGTTCTTCCGAGAGTACGGCCAGCAGGCGCATCTCGCCGCGCTGCAGGTGGGTGATGACCTCGAACGCATCGGTACTGCTGACTTCGATGTAACCGCCCAGCAACGCCGTGGCGCTTTCGCCGCCGCTTTCCAGGGCGATGTAGCGCAATTCGCCAATATCGATACCCGCGGCCTTGGCGAGCAACGCGGCCTGCACCCAGTCCTGCCCGCCGGCAGTGCCGCCGGAGCCGAACAGCACCTTGCGCGGCTGCTGCTTCAGCGCCTTGACCAGGTCGTCGAGGTTCTTGTACGGGGAGTCGCTTCTTACCGCGATGGCGCCATAGCTTTTGCCCAGGGCGGCGACCCAGCGTACCGCGCCCTCGTCGAAGCGCCCGAACTTGCCCTGAGCAAGGTTGAGCAGCGACCCGCTGGACCACGCGATCAGGGTGCCCGGCTCTGCCGGCCGTTGCGCGATGATGGTGTTGTAGGTCACCGCCCCGACCCCACCGGGCATGTAGGTGATCTGCATGGGCTGGTCGAACACCTTGTTCTGGGCCAGGGCTGTCTTTATCAACTGGCACATCAGGTCCCCACCGCCACCCGATGAACCGGGCACGATGCACTCGGGCGAAGACGGCGGCGCCGCCAGCAACGAAGTGGCGAACAGGGAGCAAGCAATCGAGCAGATACTGCGCAGGAAAAACGTCATGGCGGTCGCCTGTTATTGTTTTTGGTATGACTTGGCAGTTGCGCACCGGGCGGGTTGTCGCCAGTGCACAACTGCACGTACCAAATCTTAGGCTGTGTAGCTTTCTCCAACCTTGCAGCAAGGCAGCGTACGCTGCCCGCGCCATGACTGCAAAGCCGGCACCACGGCAGTTACGCAGCGCCCGCCTGGCGGCCGACGCTCAGTTGCAACTGGGCAACGCGCCCGATCTGCTCCCAGTCGATCTGCAGGCCCAGGCCCGGTTGCTGCGACACCGTCACCTGCCCTTGCGCGTTGGTGCGGATCGGGTTGGCGGTGGCGAACTCGAACAGCTCGACCTCGCACGCCTGTTCGAAGTAGCTGCACACCGGCTGCCCCAGCATCAGGTGCAGGTTGGCCGCCTGCGCCAGCGAATGCCCCCAGCTCTGCAATTCGACCTTGAGCCCGCTGGCCGCAGCGTGGTGGATGATCTTCAGCGCGGGGGTGATGCCGCCGCAGGTCATCACATCCACCCGCACACGGCTCCAGCACTGCTGGCTGGCGGCAAACGCCACCAGTTGGCTGTCGGTGATGGCGTTGCCGGCGGCCAGCACCGGCACCTGCAGCCGCGTGCTCAAGTGTCGGTACCCGGCCAGGTCGTAGTCGTCCAGCGGCGCCTCGAACCAGGCGTAGCCCAGCTCGCCCAGCACCCGCCCGACCTTGAGCGCGGCGTCCAGGTCGTAGCGCTGCTCCACGTCCAGCATCAGCGCCAGGCCCTTGTCGCCGTGGGCCCGCTGAACCTGCTCGAGCAGTTGCAGGTCGCGCGCCGGGTCGCACCAGCAATGGAACTTGATGGCCGCAAAGCCCGCCTCGACCAGTTGCTGCACGGCGTCCACATAGGCCTGCGGCGTGGCCAGCACCGGCGTGCTGGCGTAGGCGTCGATGCGCTCGCGGTAGCCGCCCAGCAGCCTGAACAGGGGCAGGCCCGCCGCCTGCGCCGCGATGTCCCACAGCGCCACGTCGATCAGCGCCTGGGCCTGGGCCGAGCGCGCATAGGCCCTGGGCTTGAAGTGCATCCACAGCCCTTCGCGCTGCAGTGCCGAGCGCCCGGGCAGGTCGGGGATCATGTCGCGCAGCGTCTCGGCCAGTACCGCGTCGGGGTGGTGCGTGGTGTACGAATCGGTAGCCGCCACGCCGACGATGCCGTCGCAGGTGCTGATGCGGATGAAGGTGTGCGTGGTGCACGGCGCCGGTTGCTCCGGGGTCCAGGTGGAGCCGCGCAGCGGCGGCGCGCACACGAACACCTCGACCCGGTCGATGATCTGGTTGTGCATGGGGGCCTCCCGCCTCTAGGTGCGAACGCGATAACGCTCGATCATCGCCTCGTCCAGTATCACGCCAAGGCCTGGGCTGTCGGGCACGCGCACATGGCCGTCCTCCAGCGCCAGCAGGTTGCTCACCAGGCCACGGAACAACGGGCTGTCGCTTTGCGAGTATTCGATCAACTCGCCAAACTCGCTGGCCGCCAGAAAGTGCACGGTGGCTGCCAGCAGGATGCCGGTGCTGAAGCCGTGGGGTACCAGTTGCGCGCCGTGCAGTTGCGCCAGTTCATAGATGTGGCGCATCTCGCTGATGCCGCCGCAGCGGGTGATGTCGGGCTGGATGATCGCCGGGCGCGAAGCCTCCAGAAAGTGACGGAACTCGTGCCGCGTGGCCAGCCCCTCGCCGCCGGATACGCGCAGCCCAGAGCGCTCGGCCAGGTACGCCAGGCCGCGGGTGTCGTCCGAAGGCAAGGGTTCCTCGATCCAGTTGAGGTTGAACTGGCGCAGTGCATCGCATTGCACCAGCGCGTGGGAGTAGTTGCGCCAGCGCCCCACCAGGTCGATCTGCAGTTGCACGTCGTCGCCGATCTCCTCGCGCACCAGTTGCAGCAATGCCTTGTCCCTGGGCAGGTCTTCGCCAAAACCTGCGCCGCCGAGCTTGATGCTGCGCAGGCCCTGGGCCAGCAGGCCGCGTACCCGCTCGCGGTTGCCGGCCTCGTCGGGCCGCGGGATGAAGGTGCCGTAGGCGGCGATGCGCTCACGGTACTTGCCGCCGAGCAGGGTGTGCACCGGCACGCCGTAGTGCTGCCCGGCGATGTCCCACAGGGCGATGTCGAGCGCGCTGATGGCATGGATGGCCACGCCGCGCCGGCCCATGTATTCGCAGTGACGGTACATCTTCTTCCACAGCCGGTCGATTTCCAGCGGGTTCTCGCCGACCAGGATGTCGCGCAGCCCCTGGCAGGTTTCATGGGATGCCGGGGTTTCGATCAGGGCCTTGACCACGGCCGGCGAGCTGTCGGTTTCACCGATGCCCAGCAGGCCGCTGTCGGTGTAGATGCGCACGATCAACGCATCCTCACCCCACTCGCAGGGCTGGTCGAGCGCAGGCACGCGCAACCAGATCGCTTCTACATCGACTATTTTCATTGCAGGTTTTCCAGAGTTTTCGGGGCGCCCTGGCGAGCTTGGCGAGGGGCCTGTTCGGCGTCGCATGCAGTGCTCTGGGCCAGGCGGGCGGACTGCGCTTCGATCAGGTGTGCGGGCATTGCCGCGTAGTCTTCGCGCAGCCACTTCAGCAGCCCCCAGATCTTCACCATGAGGATGAAGATGAACGGGATGGCGGTGAGGATCACGGCAGTCTTGAGGGTGTTGAGCGAGGCATTGATGTACAGCATCGCCAGCGGCAGCACGGCCAGCATCAGGCACCAGAACAGGCGCAGGCTCGGCGACGGGTCCTGGCCTTCACGCAGGTTGCGGGTGCTGGTGGCGGCCACGGTGTAGGCCACGGCGTCCAGGTGCGAGGCCAGGAACACCAGCATGAGCAGGAAGTACACCACCGACAGCAGTTTGCCGAACGGCAGGCTGGCGAGCAGCATCGACACCGCCGCTTCGCCGCCGGCACCGCTGAGCATGGCCGGGGCATTGACCACATCGGTGACGAACTGGTGAATGGCAAAGCTCTGCAGGCTGCCGAAGAAGAACCAGCAACCGCCGCAGCCGCCCAGGATCATCGCCAGTACCACCTCGCGAATCGTGCGGCCCTTGGAGACGCGGGTGACGAAAATTGCCACGCCCGGCGTGTAGGTGATCCAGTACAGCCAGTAGAACACGGTCCAGTCACGGGAGAAGCCGCCGTCCCCGGTAGGGTCGGTGAACAGGCTCATGTGGATGAAGTTCTGCAGGGTCAGGCCGATGGCGTTGGCGATGTTGCTGACGCTGAACTGGGTGGGCCCCAGCAGCAGCACGACCAGGGCGAACAGCATGGTCATGCCGCAGGCCAGTTTTGCCAGGCGCTGCATGCCGGAGCTGATGCCGATGTAGGAGCTGAGCGAGAACACCAGTGTCACCAGGATCACCAGCGACGCCTTGAGCATGAAGCCGTCGGCAAGCCCGGTGAGGTCCGACAGCCCCTTGGCCACGGTGGAGGTGGTCAGGGTGGTGGTCAGCACCAGCCCGCCGAAGGTGGCGAACAGGAAGATCAGGTCGATGACCCGCCCGACCGGGCCGTGGGCCTTGTAGCCGGTGATCGACTCGATGATGCCCGCCAGGCTCAAGCCTTTGTTCTTGCGCACATGGAAGTGATACGCCATCGCCAGCGAGGCGATGCCGTAGATGGCCCACGGGGTCACGCCCCAGTGGAAGAACGAGTAGGCGATGCTCATCTCCAGCGCCTGCTTGCTGGCGGCGGTGATGTTCAGGCCCGGGGTGAGGTAGTAGTAGGCCCATTCCATGAACGCCCAGTACATGGTCGCCGAGCCGAGGCCGGCGCAGATGAACATGAAGATCCAGCTCGTGTTCCTGTACTCGGGCTTGCCCTCGCCCAGGCGGATGTTGCCGTACTTGCTCATGCCCAGGCCGATCACCAGCACCACGCAGGCAAAGCCCAGTACCTGGACCAGCACGCCGAAGGTGGTGGTGGCACGGGTGAAGAGCTGATCGGCCAGTACCTTGGCCTGATCGGGGAACATCATCAAACCGATGACCGTCAGCGATATCACCACGATGCTGGTGAAAATCAGCGTCAGGTCTTTCTGGGTGTTCTGCTGCATAGTGAGTCCCAACTGTTGTAATTATTGGACAGACCCCCGTATTGGCGGGCTCGGCGGCTAATGTAAGCTGGTGCCCAGCGCCGAGAGAATCGCGATTTGGTAATGGACTAATAACGAAGTCTTATGAATAAATTCGCCCTGACCCGCCTGCCGCACATGACCCTGCTGCTGGCCTTCAAGACCGTTGCCGAGCACGGCAGCTTCACCCGTGCCGCCACCGCGCTGCACCTGTCGCAGTCGGCCATCAGCCAGCAGGTGGTCAAGCTGGAGGAGGCATTGGGGGTGACGCTGTTCGTGCGTTCGACCCGTACCGTGGCCCTGACCAGGGCCGGCGCCGCGCTGCTGGACGATATTCGCGCCCCCTTCGACCAGCTGGTGGCCGCCTTCGAGAAATGCGCGCGCAAGGCCGCACCGTCGGTGCTGCACATCGAGGCCGAGCCGGTGATGAGCGCGTTCTGGCTGACCCCGCGCCTGAAGCATTTCACCCAGCGCTTCCCCGCGCTGCGCATCCAGCAACTGCTGAGCACCCAGCGCGTCGAGTTTCCCGACGAGGTGGAGCTGGCGATCAAGTGGGGCACGGCCGACTGGCCGGGTTTCGAGACGCAGTTTCTGATGGGCCTGAACTACGTGCCGATCTGCTCGCCCGCATTGCTCGAAGGGCCCGACGCGCTGCGGGTGCCGGCCGACCTGGCGCGTCACCCGCTGCTGCATGACCGGCATCATCACGACTGGGAAGCCTGGCAGGCGCTGTACCCCACGCCAGGGCTGGAGGTGCGCAGCGGGCACGTGGTCACCGACTCCAATGTGCTTGCGCAGCTGGCGATCGAGGGGCATGGTGTCGCCCTGTGTGCGATCGAGCTGACCGAACGGGCGGTGCGCAGCGGCGAACTGGTGATGCCCTTCCCCGAGCTGGTGATGCCGCATCAGCTGGCGTATTACCTGCTGACCAAGCCGCACAAGCAGATCAGCGACATGGCCCGGCAGTTCATTGCGTGGCTGAAGGAAGAGGCAGGCAACGGGGCGTAGTGCGTGACTGGGTGCCCGATCAGCCCATCAGCTCGACATCCGGAATCGCCGCCACCGTGGTTTCGCGCAGCAGCGCCAGGAACTCGACGACATAGGGTTTCTGGCTGTCTGCCGGCAAGGTGGCAGCCCAGATATCCGAGATAAGCCCCTCGCGGGTGATGGGCCTGGCCGTCACGTACTGACGCTGGAGGTAGGTCTGCACGGCCCAGCGTGGCAGCACCGCAATGCCGCGCCGCGCTGCCACCAGCATCAGGATCGCGACAGTCAGCTCGGCGGTGCGGCGCACAGGCTTGATCCCCGCGGGCCGCAACAATGAGCGGACAATGTCCAGCGCGTCTTCCTCGATCGGATAGGTCACCAGGGTTTCGTCGATAAAGTCCTCGGCCGTCAAGAACTCGCGCAGGGCCAAGGGGTGGTCGTTGGCAACCAGTGCCACCAGCGGATAGCGAAACAGCCCGTGAAAATCGACCCCTTCCTCGTCCCTTTCGGAGCAGGACACCAGTGCAAGATCGGCGGTGCGCTGATGCAGCAGGCCAACGGGATCGTCGTGATAACCCGATACCAAGTCCACTTCCACCTCAGGCCAGCGTGCTCTAAAGGCATCGACTGCGGGCATGAGCCAGTCAAAACAGGTGTGGCATTCGACGGCGATACGCAAGGTACCGCCGGTGCCTTCGGCCATCTGCAGCAGGTCACGCGTGGTCTGATTAAGAATGGGCACCACTTTGTCGGCGGCTTCCAGCAGCCGCTTGCCAGCCGGCGTAAAGACCACCGGGGAAGACTTGCGAACGAACAATGGGGTGCCGAAAAACTCCTCCAGCGCCTTGATGTGATGGGACAAGGCGCCTTGGGTCAGTCGCATCCAGGACGCGGCGCGGGAGACGCTGCCACTGTCGCGCAGGGCCACCAGCGTTTGCAGGTGGCGAACATCGATCGGGATTCTGTCCATTAAATTTACTGAGGTTAGGTGACGATATTATTCGTTTGAATAATAGACCTGCGATTTTCATACTTCCAGCCTCGATTTCACCCAGGCAAGACAGAGGCTGCACGCAAGATGAAAAAAACACACATGCACAGGCAGGTCGGCATTCTGGCAAGTGCACAGGCCTTGTTCCAGACGGTTTCGGTTCTGGTGATGACCATCGGCGCACTGGCAGGCGCCCAGTTGACCCACCGCGCCGACATGGCCACATTGCCTATCGCCAGCATGTTCCTGGGCACCGCACTGGCGATGTTTCCGGCCTCGTCATTCATGGCAAACGCCGGGCGCAGGGCCGGCTTTGTACTTGGCGCGGCGCTGGGCGTGACCGGCGGCATGGTCGCTGCCGCCGGTATCTGGTTCGGCTCCCTGGCCCTGCTCGCACTGGGCACCTTCCTGGTCGGCACCTATCAGGCCTTTGCCCAGTTCTACCGTTTTGCCGCAAGCGAGGTCGCGGACGAGAGCTTGCGCCCCAAGGCCATCTCGCTGGTGCTGGCAGGTGGCATAGTCGCTGCACTGCTGGGGCCGGCGTTGGCGCGGTTCGGAGGCCAGTGGATAGGCCCGCAGTACTTCGGGTCATTTGTTCTGCTGACCGTCGTCGCCGTGTTGGGGCTGGGCGTGCTGCTGTTTCTGGACATGCCTGCCACCGAACCACCGGCGGCGGCCCTGGACAAGGGCCGGCCATGGGCCCGGATCGTCCTGCAGCCGACCTACCTGGTAGCCCTGTTCGGCGCGGTGACCGGCTATGGCGTGATGATACTGGCGATGACGGCGACTCCGCTGGCGATGCTCCACCATCACCATCCGCTGGCCACGGCCGCCACCGTCATCCAGTTGCACGTGATGGGCATGTTCCTGCCCTCGTTCTTCACCGGCGCCCTGATTTCCCGGCTGGGTGCGGCGTGGGTGATGCTGCTGGGCGTGATGCTGCTGGCCTTGCACGTTCTGACCACCTGGTCCGGCACGGGCTTCAATGCCTTTGCCAGTGCTCTGGTTCTGCTGGGTGTGGGCTGGAATTTCCTGTTCATCGGCGGCACGGCCTTGCTGACCACAACCTACAGCCCGGCGGAAAAGAGCCGGGCCCAGGCGACCAACGACATGGCGATCTTTGCGGTGGGATTGACGTGCTCGTTTGGCGCCGGCGGCCTGCTCGACGTGTTTGGCTGGCAGGTGCTGAATGCGCTGCTGCTGCCTTGGCTGGGGCTTGCCGGCCTGATGATCGTATGGCGGCTCGTGGCTGAAAACCGCACCCGAACGCTACCGCAGGGCTAGGGCCGCACGGGGTGTGGCACCCGGGATGATCCGGCAAGCACTCCAGCTCTTGTATAGACTGGGTCTGGACGCGCCTCATCACTGACGGGATTGCACGATGAATCACCGCTACACCCGCCTGGACAGGCTGGCCAGCAGTTCACTGCGCTTGAACATGGGGCTTGCCGTGCTCCTGGGCCTGGCGCTGCTGTTGACTGGCTTATGCTACTGGGGCGTGAATCGCGTGCTGCAGAAGCAGGAAGACACGGTGAAGTTTCACTTCGCCCGCCTGATGGAAAACATCCGCGAGCAGGAAGCCTTTCTCAGCGCCGTGTCGCGCAAAAGCGCCGAAGGCCAACTGCTGGGCGCCTCCAGTGTGCCGGTGGTGGTGCAACGGTCTTCGTCCGATGCCACCGGTGCGGTCTATGAAGAACTCGAATACGCCTTCTCCCTGCCGTTCAGCGTGAAGATCAACCCGGCCAGGATCGCAGCCTCGCAACACGCCAGCGTCTCTACCCTGGGGGCGAACCTGGCCAACTACTACAGTGCATTCTGGTCGGCTTCGCACTATCAATCGCCCCAGGTGCTGCTGTTCAACCTGCCGGACAACTTCGATATCAGCGTACCGGCCATGGGGCGCCTGCGCGGCACGGGTCGGCCCCGACAAGAGGACTTCGATCGTGTGGTGCGCCAGGTGGGCAAGAGCCTGCACGACCACGCGCCGCAGGACCACCAGGTGCAGTGGGTGCCCTATGACGCAGGCCCCGATGCCCCTGCCACTGTGCTGGGGTATGTCGACATCGACCTGTCGGCAACCCGGCTGCACATTTCAGGGGCCAGCCCCTCGGTGGTGGTGGCGTCCATGTTCACGCTGGATCAGGTCAACAACATCGAACGCATCATGCAGTGGTCGATCTACGATCACTTCAGCCTGATCGCCCCCACCCGCGAGGCATTGGTGGGCGAGTTCAAGCCCGATCGGGTGCTGCATGAAGGCCTGAACCTGAACGCTGACGGGCTGGTGTTCCGTGTGACAAGCCCGGGCGAGCAGCCCTGGACCGGCATCTATGTGATCGGTTTCAAAAGCTTTGTGGACTATGCCTTCTGGCCGCTGCTGGGGCTGGTTGCACTGATGCTGGCCGGATTGGGCGGCGGCTGGGCGTTCAATCACTGGTATCGCAAGCATGTGGTGTTGCCTGCCCACCGTGCACTTGAAGACATCGCCGAGAGCGAGGCTTTCAGTCGAGCCGTCATCGACACGGCGCCAGCCGGTCTGTGCGTGCTGCGTTGCAGCGACTACGCGGTGCTGCTGGAAAACCAGCACGCCCAGCAGTCCCACGGCAGCGCCACGCTGATCGGCGCCCTGCGTCGACAGCACGACCTGCCCGAGCGGGGCTCAACCGATCTGCAGGTTGAAGGCCGCCATTGGCACGTGAGCCTTGTGCCTACCCGCTACCACGGCGAAAACGCCTGGCTGTGTGCCTTTCATGACGTTACCCGGCTTGTCGAAGATGCCGCCAGCCTTGAACAGGCGCGCTTGGCCGCCGATTCCGCCAATGAAGCCAAGACACGTTTCCTGGCCACCATGAGCCATGAGATCCGCACACCGCTGTACGGCGTACTAGGCACCCTGGAGCTGATGGGGCTGACCGCGCTC
The DNA here is from genome assembly GCF_002018915.1 of Pseudomonas sp. MF6396. Lineage (NCBI taxonomy): Bacteria > Pseudomonadati > Pseudomonadota > Gammaproteobacteria > Pseudomonadales > Pseudomonadaceae > Pseudomonas > Pseudomonas sp. MF6396. The sequence continues at coordinate 60,022 of NZ_MVOK01000016.1, forward strand.
GACCCGCGCCAGCAGCACTACCTGCAGACCATCCAGCGATCATCGGCCACCCTGTTCCAACTGATCAGCGACGTGCTGGATGTGTCGAAGATCGAATCCGGACAGATGACCATCGACGATCTGGACTTCTGCCCTCTGGAGATGATCGAGGCCACACTCGGCACCTACAGTGCATACGCCCAGGCCAAAGGCTTGCAACTGTATGCCTGCATCGATGCCGACCTGCCCGACCGGCTGCGCGGCGATCCGTTGCGCATTCGCCAGATCCTCAACAACCTGCTGAGCAATGCCATCAAGTTCACCGACAGCGGCCGGGTGGTGCTGCGGGCTCGGGTCGTGGAACAGGACAGCGAATACAGCCAGTTGCAGTGGCAGGTCAGCGATTCGGGACTGGGCATTTCCCAGGCCCAGCAGGTGCATCTGTTCGACCCGTTCTATCAGGTGCGCGACGCCAGCAGCGAGGCCGGTGCAGGCCTGGGCCTGTCCATCTGCCGCCGGCTCTGCGAACTGATGGACGGCCAGCTCGACGTGGTCAGTGCAATCGGGCTGGGCAGCAGTTTCACCCTGCAGTTGAAGCTGCCCCGCGCGCCCGGCGCACTCACCGACTGTCCTGAACTCGAGCCATCCACCGCCCCTGTGTACGTGCGCGCGCCCGTCCCGGAACTGGCCCGGCACCTTTGCGCCTGGCTCGTTCGGCTGGGGGTAGACGCCCGTCCGCTGGCCAGCGACATGGGTTCGGGCAACGACGCGACACTGTTGGTGGACATGCTCGCGTCCGGTCAAGCGTGGGCTGGCCCCCGGATCAACGCCGTACCGGGCGGGCCCAACCCACCCGACCACGGCGCTGATGGCTGGGAGGTCGATGCCTACGACGTTCGCGCGATCGCCAGGGCGGCGGGCCTGGCGCACGGCGGTCACGACACGCCGCACAGCGCCTGGCCAGCGGGCACCCGCCAGCCACTGGACCTGCGGATTCTGGTAGCCGAAGACAACCCCATCAATCAGGCGATCATCAAGGAGCAACTCGAAGCCCTGGGCTGCGTGGTCACGGTGGCGTTCAACGGTGAGCAGGCACTGGCACTCTGGGCGCCCGGGGCGTACGACCTGGTGCTCACCGACGTCAACATGCCGGTTATCAATGGCTATGAGCTGACCCAGGCATTGCGCCAGCAGGATGCCGACCTGCCCGTGATCGGCATCACAGCCAACGCCATGCGCGATGAAGGCGAGCGCTGCGCGGCCGTGGGCATGAACGCCTGGATGGTCAAGCCCCTGAACCTGCACACCTTGCGCACTCAGCTGTTGCAGCACTGCGAGCTGGTTCTGCCGCAGCCCTTCACCGAGGTCGACGACGCCGCCACCACACCATCGAGCGACGTCGACACCGTCCACGTTCCGCCTGCGATGCGAAAACTGTTCATCACCTCGATGCGCGACGACCTGCGCAAGATCCACGTCGCACTGGACAACGCCGATGCCGGCGTCCTGGCGCAGGTACTGCACAGCCTGGGCGGCGCCCTGTGCTCGGTTCAGGCGTTCGCCCTGGCCACCTTGTGCGCCGAACTGGAATGCCAGCTTGCGGGGTCGCACATCACGCCGCAGCTGGCCCGGAAGGTACGCCAGGTGCAAACGCGCCTGGAGACCGTGCTGAACACACAGCAGGCCCTGGACGGTTGAAGCCGTCCTGTCTTGCGTATTCGAAGAGGATTGTTGCGCAACGAAAAAAGGGCCACTTTTCAGTGGCCCTTCTTTCTGACGAATTACAGACCTTTCGATCTGTAGCTCCAAATACTGGAGCGGGAAACGAGACTCGAACTCGCGACCCCGACCTTGGCAAGGTCGTGCTCTACCAACTGAGCTATTCCCGCGTCGTGTTGATGGGGGCCATTCTAGCGATTTTAAAAACGCCGTCAACCCCTTGATTCAAAAAAGTTTATTTTATTTCAGAGCCTTCACGCAGGTGCGGCCAGGCTGCACGCAGGTAGTGCACCATCGACCACAGGGTCAGCCCCGCCGCCACCAGCAGCAGCGCATAACCCAGGCCTACCCAGAACCCCCACACCGGCGGATTGCCCAGCAGGATCACCAGCGCCAGCATCTGCGCCGCGGTCTTCCACTTGCCCAGGTTGGACACCGCCACATGGGCACGTGCGCCCATCTCGGCCATCCATTCACGCAGCGCCGACACCACGATCTCGCGACCGATGATGACCGCCGCCGGCAGCGTGAGCCACAGGTTGGCATGCACCTGCACCAGCAGCACCAGGGCCACGGCCACCATCAGCTTGTCCGCGACCGGGTCGAGGAAGGCGCCAAACGGAGTGCTCTGCTGCCACCGACGAGCCAGGTAACCGTCCAGCCAGTCGGTGGCGGCGGCAACGGCAAACACGCTGCTGGCGGCTATGTAGCTCCAGTGATACGGCACATAGAACAGCAGTATGAAGATCGGTATGAGCAGAACGCGTAGTACGGTAAGCAGATTCGGGATATTCATCGGCACAACTGGCTGCGAGGTGAGCGGGCATTCTACTCGCTATGCAGGCTGTCATAAATCGACTCGGCAAGCTTTTTACTGATTCCGGGTGCTTTGGCGATTTCTTCGACGCTGGCACGGCTCAGTTCCTGCAGCCCGCCAAAGTGTTTTAGCAGGTCGCGCCGGCGCTTGGGCCCTACCCCGGCGACGCCTTCCAGGGTCGAGGTGCGCCGCGTCTTGCCGCGCCGCGCGCGGTGACCGGTGATGGCGAAACGGTGCGCCTCGTCGCGGATCTGCTGGATCAGGTGCAGCGCCGGCGAGTCGCCCTTGAGGGTGAACTCGTGGGCCACGTCGTTGAGGTACAAGGTTTCGAAACCGGCCTTGCGCGTGGTGCCCTTGGCCACGCCCAGCAGAATCAGGTCGGGCACGGCCAGTTCCTGCAGCACGTCGCGGGCCATGTTCAACTGGCCCTTGCCGCCATCCACCAGCAGCACGTCCGGCAGTTTGCCCTCGCCGTCCTTGATCCGCGAGAAGCGCCGGGTCAGGGCCTGGTGCATGGCCGCGTAGTCATCGCCGGCGGTCACGCCCTCGATGTTGTAGCGCCGGTAGTCGGACTTGATCGGGCCCTCGGGGCCGAACACCACGCAGGAGGCCACGGTGGCCTCGCCGCTGGAGTGACTGATGTCGTAGCACTCCAGGCGCTGCGGGGTTTCATCCAGGTCCAGCACCTGGGCCAGCGCATCGAAGCGCGCGGCCATGTGCTGGCGGTTGGCAAGGCGCGCCATCAGCGCCTGCTCGGCGTTGGTCACGGCCAGTTGCTGCCAGCGCGCGCGGGTGCCGCGCACCCGATGGCTGATGGTCAGCTCGCGACCCCGCAGGGCCTCGACGGCGGCGCACAGGGCCTCGAAGTCTTCGTGCACCACGTTGACGATCAGCTCGGCAGGCAGTTCGCGCTCGGCGTTGCCCACGTAGTACTGGGCCAGGAACGCCGACAGCACCTCGGCCACGTCTTCCTCGATGCCCACCTGCGGAAAGAAGTTCTTGCTGCCCAGCACCCGCCCGCCGCGCACGCTGATAAGGTGCACGCACGCCCCGCCCGGGTTGACGAAGGCGGCCACCACATCCACGTCGCCGCTGCCGCCCTCCATGCTCTGCTGATCCTGCACGCGACGCAGCAAGGCGATCTGGTCGCGCAGCTCGGCGGCACGCTCGAACTCCAGGGCCATCGCGGCGCGCTCCATCTCTTCGTTGAGCTCGTTGGTCAACTGGTGGCTGCGCCCCTCCAGGAACATCACCGAGTGGCGCACGTCGGCGGCGTACTCCTGTGGCTCGACCAGGCCGACGCACGGCGCCTTGCAGCGCTTGATCTGGTACTGCAGGCACGGCCGGGTGCGGTTGGCGTAATAGCTGTCTTCGCACTGGCGCACGAAGAAGGTCTTCTGCAGCAGGCTCAGGCTTTCGCGAATGGCACCGGCACTGGGGTAAGGGCCGAAGTACCTGCCCTTGGCCTTCTTGGCCCCGCGATGGATGCCCAGGCGCGGGTAGTCGCCATCACTGAGGAACACATAGGGGTAGGACTTGTCGTCGCGCAACAGGATGTTGTACGGCGGGCGACATTCCTTGATCAGGGTCTGCTCGAGCAGCAGCGCCTCGGTCTCGTTGGCGGTAATGGTGGTCTCGACCTGGGCGATGCGCGCCACCAGCGCGGCTGTCTTGGGCGCCAGGCCCGCCTTGCGAAAATAGCTCGCCAGGCGCTTCTTGAGGTTTTTGGCCTTGCCTACATACAGCAGGCGCGCGCCTTCATCGAACATCCGGTAGACACCCGGACGTCCGCTGCAGGTCGCCAGAAAGGCACTTGAATCAAACGCTGGGGTCATATCAGAGGTTGGCGTCAACCATACCGTGGCGCACGGCCAGCAACGTCAGTTCCACGTCGCTGGTAACGGAAAGTTTCTCGAAGATCCGGTAACGGTACGTATTCACCGTCTTCGGCGACAAGCACAGCTTGTCGGAAATGATCTGCACCTTCTGGCAACCGACGATCATCAGGGCGATCTGGATCTCCCGCTCCGACAGGCTGTCGAACGGCGAGGCATTCTGCGGTTCGAACGACTTGAGTGCCAGCTGCTGGGCTATCTGCGGGCTGATGTAGCGCTGCCCGGCAAACACCAGGCGAATGGCCTGGACCATTTCACCCAGCCCGGCGCCCTTGGTCAGGTAGCCGGCCGCACCGGCCTGCAGCAGGCGGGTGGGAAACGGGTCTTCCTCGCACACGGTCACGGCCACCACCTTGATGTCGGGGTGGCTGCGCAGCAGCTTGCGGGTCGCCTCCAGGCCACCGATGCCGGGCATCTTGACGTCCATCAGGACCACGTCGGGCTTGTGTTCGCGGGTGAGTTTCAGTGCTGCCTCGCCGGAATCGGCTTCCCCTACCACCTGCAGGCCGTCGATGTCGGCCAGCATGCGGGTAATGCCCGTACGCACCAAATCGTGGTCATCGACCACCAGGACCCTGATCAAGCAGACACCTCGCGTTACGGTGTGAATTGTATCCGGCCACCTTAGCAAAAAATCGACCGGGTGAGCTAACTGTAAACGCCATCCGGCTGACGTCAATTTCCCAGCCTTCCTACGTGGCTTCCTACGCGGCTCATCGTCACTGCAGCTGGGCTTCTGCCTGGATGAGCAGACCTGCCTGTACAGGCACAGGCCATGCATGAAACTGAAACTATGCCCGGCTCGCCACGCGGAGCACAAGCGGTGGCGAATGCAAAAAAAAGCAACGCCAATAAAACAGGCTGTTCACGCTCGCGATGCACTCATCAACACAACTAACCCGTCGCCCGATTGCAACTTTCAAAACATTAAGCTGAAACGGTTTACCTAATTAAATGAAGGCGATTTGCCACTATTAGAAGTTATGTAAAACCCTCGTGGAAGCATTTTTTTGGCGCCATTAAAACGCACACAATACACATATCAATTTTTTGACGTCGAACTTTACACAAACTATAAGTCATTGTTTTTTAACGGTTTTTTAACTTTCACAAAACAAACTATATTTTTTTCTAGTTAATTTGATATGAAGTGTTGCCGTTCCAAAATTAAACGCTATAGGATGAAAAAAAGAGAGATAAGCCGCCGACGAACATCAACGTTCGCCGCGTTTCAGTTTGCGCCTGCCGCCTGAACATTTATCAACTACACAAGGGTTCGCTCAGGCGAACAGTGCTAAAGGGATCTCTATGAACATCAGTATTTTCGGGCTCGGATATGTAGGTGCCGTGTGCGCCGGGTGCCTCTCGGCACGTGGCCACAATGTGGTGGGGGTGGATATCTCCCCGGCCAAGATCGACATGATCAACCAGGGCAAGTCGCCCATCGTCGAGCCGGGGCTCGAGCAGCTGTTGCAACAGGCCGTGCAGCAAGGGCGCCTGTACGGCACCACCGACGTACAACGCGCCGTGCTCGACACCGAACTGTCGCTGCTGTGCGTGGGCACGCCCAGCAAGAAGAACGGCGACCTCGACCTGGTGTACATGGAGGCCGTATGCCGCCAGATCGGCGAAGCCCTGCGCGACAAGGCTGGCCGTCACACCGTGGTGGTGCGCAGCACCGTGCTGCCAGGCACGGTCAACAACGTGGTCATCCCGCTGCTCGAGCAAGCCTCGGGCAAGAAGGCCGGCGTCGATTTCGGCGTGGCGGTCAACCCCGAGTTCCTGCGTGAAAGCACGGCCATCAAGGACTACGACTTCCCGGCCATGACCGTGATCGGCGAACTCGACACCCAGTCGGGCGACATCCTGCAATCGCTGTACGAGGGCCTGGACGCCCCGGTGATCCGCAAGTCGATCGAAGTGGCCGAGATGATCAAGTACACCTGCAACGTGTGGCACGCCACCAAGGTGAGCTTCGCCAACGAGATCGGCAACATCGCCAAGGCCTCCGGGGTGGACGGACGCGAGGTGATGGACGTGGTATGCCAGGACCACAAGCTCAATCTGTCGCGCTACTACCTGCGCCCCGGCTTCGCCTTCGGCGGCTCGTGCCTGCCCAAGGACGTGCGCGCCCTCACCTACCGCGCCGGCCAGCTGGACGTCGAGCACCCGCTGCTGGCCTCGATCATGTCCAGCAACCGCAGCCAGGTGCAGAACGCCTTCGACCTGGTCAGCGGTTTCAACAAGCGCCGTATCGGCCTGCTGGGGCTGAGCTTCAAGGCCGGCAGCGACGACCTGCGCGAAAGCCCGCTGGTGGAGCTGGCCGAAATGCTGATCGGCAAGGGTTACGAGCTGCGCATCTTCGACGCCAACGTCGAGTATGCCCGGGTGTTCGGCGCCAACCGCGACTACATCGAGTCGAAGATCCCGCACGTGTCGTCGCTGCTGTGCAACGACCTCGACCAGGTGATCGACGGCGCCGAGATCATCGTGCTGGGCAACAACGACCCGCGTTTCGCCCAGGCCCTGGAAGGCAATGGCGACAAGCAGATCGTCGACCTGGTCGGTTTCATGCCCAACGCCAGCAACGCCACCCAGGAAGGGATCTGCTGGTAAGGCCACAGGCTCCGTCAAGAGAGCCCAAGGCGTTCGACTCCACGCGTCACCCGACTGTTTACCTGCCTGAGTGCCGCCTCCTTCGGAGCGCCGGCGAACCTCATGTGCGTGAACGGCCGGGTGCGCGCTGCCCGTACCAAGGAGAAACGGCACCATGAAACCACAGCAACAGCGGCCCGAGGGCCGACCCGGCTACCTGCAGGCAGGCGCCAGCTTCTGTGCCTGGGCCTGCCTGTTCGGCCTGGTCGCGCTGGCGTCGCAGATGATCGCGCCGCAGTACCTGGACCCCAGCCACCACACGTTCATCTTCATCATCGGTACCCTGGGCATGTGGCGCTACGGCAATGCCATCGTCCACTACATCCGCGGCATGTACTTCCTGCACTGGAAGTTCCCGCGCATCCGCAAGGCGGTCGAGCGGATGGGCGACGATGCCCTGCCCTCGCACATGTTCATGGTGGTGACCAGCTTTCGCATCCCCACCCACACCACCTTCAAGGTGTACCAGTCGGTATTCCAGGAAGTGCAGCGGCTGAACGTGCCGTGCACGGTGATCGCCTCGATCGTGGAAAAAGGCGACGAGCAGTTCATCAAGACCATCATGCGCAACGAGGTGGTCGATCGCGACGACATCAAGCTGGTGATCGTGCGCGCCCGTGGCACCGGCAAGCGTGACGGCCTGGCCCATGCCTTCCGTGCCCTGTCGCGGCAGATGCCGCTGCAGGACGCGGTGGTCGGCGTGGTCGACGGCGACACCATGATGCTGCCCGGCTGCGTCGAGCGCGCGGTCAAGCTGTTCGCCTACCTGCCCAATGTCGGTGGCCTGACCACCAACGAGTTCTGCGAGGCCGAAGGCAGCCCGCTGATGCGCCAGTGGCACTCGATGCGCTTCGTGCAGCGGCACATCAACATGTGCTCGATGGCCCTGTCGCACCGGGTGCTGACCCTGACCGGCCGGCTGTCGTTCTTTCGCGCCAGCGTGATGACCGACCCCGAATTCATCCGCGACGTGGAAGCCGACTTTCTCGAACACTGGCGCCTGGGCCGCTTCCAGTTTCTCACCGGCGACGACAAGTCTTCGTGGCTGAGCCTGATGCGCGCCGGCTGGGACACCTTCTACGTGCCCGACAGCAACACCCTGACCGTGGAGCATCCACCAGACAACAGCTTCTGGCGCGCCACCCGCCAGCTGATGTTCCGCTGGTACGGCAACTCGCTGCGCCAGAACTTTCGCGCCACCCACCTGCTGGGCCGCGCCCGCCTGGGCCTGTTCACCCTGTACGTGCTGCTCGACCAGCGCGTGTCGATGTGGACCTGCCTGATGGGCCTGACCGCCTCGGTAGTGGCCGGTGTGGTGTTCGGCATCGAGTACCTGCTGGTGTACCTGTTCTGGGTACTGCTCTCGCGCAGCCTGGTGACGGTGCTGTTCCTGTTCGCCGGTCACCCGGTCAGCCCGGTGTACCCGTTCGTTCTCTATTACAACCAGATCGTGGGCTCGCTGATGAAGGTGTACGCACTGTTCCACATGGACCAGCAGAGCTGGACCCGGCAAAAAACCACGCTAAGCAACGGCACTGTCGATTTCGACACGGCCCTGAACCGCTGGTCATCGAAGGCGATGCTGTTTTCATCCATCGCGATTTTCTTCGGTGCCATCTCGGTACTTCTCGAACTCACGCAACGTTAAGGAAAGGCGCCTGCCATGAGTAGCTCGAACATCCCAGCAGCCCCCGGCACCACTGCAGCCAACGTGGTCCACGAGGCCATCGACGAACGCCAGTACGTGCGCACCAAGCTCAATGCCCGGGTCAGGCTCAGCGCCCCCGGCCAGGCGCCCATCGACAGCACCCTGCAGGACATCTCCCTGGGCGGCCTGGGCCTGGTGCACAGCGCCCCGCTGAAGATCGGCAGCCTGTACACCGCCTCGATCCAGCTGCGCCTGAACCAGGTCGACCTGAACATCGACAGCCAGATCAAGATCGTCTCGCAGCGCGGCGCCGAAGTCGGCGCGCAGTTCGTCGACCTCGACGCCCAGAAGCGCGACATCCTGCGCTACATCATCAGCGCCTACCTGTCGGGCGAAATTGCCGACGTCAACGGCCTGTTCAACGTGATGCAGCGCGAGAACTACATCAAGGAGCGCAAGCACAAGTACGCCAGCGCACGCAATGCAGGCGATCGCCTGCGCGCCATCGGCGGCACCCTGCTGTTCACCGCCGCCGGCATCGCCGCGCTGAGCTTCGTGGCCTACAAGAGCTACCTGCTGTTCTTCCGCATTCCGGCCGTGCAGGCCCAGGTCAGTGCCGATGCGCAGATCATCAGCATGCCCGACAACGGCTACGTGAAGTTCCTGCTGCAGCCTGGGCAGAGCGAGGTCAAGGCCGGCGAGCCGCTGGCCAACATCTCCACCCAGCTGGCCACCAGCTTCACCAGCCCGGCCGACATGAAGGCGCTGGCCGACCTCGCGCCCGGCGACCTGCAGACCCTGCTGGGGCGCGCCACCATCGAGACCGTGATCAACAGCCCGTGCGACTGCCAGGTGTACTTCCCCAGCACGCCCATGAACGGCTACGGCTACAAGCAGGCGCCGCTGCTGCACCTGCTGCCCAAGGACCAGCCGCTGTACGTCAGCGCCAACGTGCCGTTCGACAAGCTGAGCGACATCAGCCGGGTCAGATCCGTGGACCTGCAGGTGTTCGGCCTGGACGAACGCTTCGGCGGCACCGTGGTGGACTCGCGGGTCGACGCACTGAACAAGAACCTCGCCCTGACCATCCGGCCGGACCGTCCGCTGCCACTGGCGGCCTACCAGAAACCGGTGGCGGTGGACCTGTACCTGGGCCTGCCGGCCTTGCCGTCGCTGTCGCGCTGAAGGGCCCCCAGATGAAACCGATGACGCCCGCCTGGCTGCTGTTCACTGCCCTCGCCTGCACCGGCCCTGCCCTTGCCGGGCAAAGCCTGGAGCAGATCCGCTACGCGCTGTACAAGGACCCGCAAGCCGATGTGAGCGCCGATTTGCGCGTGCTCGCCGAGCGCGGTGACCTGGCGTCCAAGCAGTTGCTGGGCGATGTGCTGGCCAGCAGCGACAGCGCCAACCGCCAGGAGGCGATCCGCCTGTACCAGGAAGCGTTTGCCGAGGGTCGCGGCCTGGTGCCGGCGCTGGCCTCGCTGGCCCGCCTGCTTGACCGCAGCCCCGGCCTGCGCCAGCAGCAGCGCGCCTGGGTGGCCCAGGCGCTGACCCGCTACCCGGCCACCCTGGACCCGCGCAACACCAATGCCACGCTGGAAGTGTTCCTGACCTACCCGGACCTGGTGCCCACCGCCGAGGCCGCGCAGCTGCTGGCGCTGTACGAGCAGTCCTGCCTGCTCGACTGCCACCCCGAGCTGTACCGCGCGGTGGTCGCCGAGCGCCAGGGCGACCGCGCCGCTGCCGAGCACTGGTACCAGCAGGCGGTACGCGTCGACCCGCGTGGCGTCGACCGCTACTACGCCTTCCTCGGCGAGCGCCAGGACACCGCGTTCCCCGCCTTCGCCCGCACCCTGGAGCCCCGGATGGCGCAGTTGCCGGTGGAGATCGTGCACCGTATCGGCTCGTTGCTCGACACCATCAGCACCGTGCAGCGTGCCGACCAGCAGGCCGAACAGGATGAGCAGCTGGGCAACGCCATGGGTGCCCCAAGGCCCGCGCCCACCCCCGAACAGCAGGCCCGTGCAAAGGCCCTGGCCGATGAATGGGCGGCCGCCATGGCCGAGGTCCAGCGCTGGTTCGACAACGCCGCGCAGCGCGGTTTCGTGCCGGCGCTGGTGTCCAAGGCCAACTTCATGATCTCCAACCCCACCGAGCACAACGCCGACCAGGTACAGGCGCTGATTGCCCAGGTGCAGGCCAAGGACCCGACCCGGGCCAAGGCGCTCAATGCCTCGCTGTACATGGTCACCAACTGGCTGACCCTGGACCCGCAAAAGGCCCAGGTGCTGATCGACGAACTGATCGCCAGCAACTTTCGCGACGCGCACCTGCTGCTGGCCGACCTGTACAGCAAGGGCGGCCTCGACCAGCCCGACCAGGAGCGTGCCCTGGCGATCTACCAGGAACAGGCCGAGCGCGGCGCCACTGCCGCCTGGTACCGCATGGCCACCATCTACGCGAGCGGCCGCGCCATCTGCCACGACCCGGTCAAGGCCTACACCTACGCGCGCCTTGCCCTGGACCTGGGCGAGCGCCGCGCCCGCGGGCTGCTCAAGCGCCTGGACAAAACCCTGAAAACGGCTGACATCGAGCGCGCCATGGCGGCACGCAATGACCTGCTCAAGGAGACCACCCTGTGAAAGCGCATCCGTCCCTGTTTGGCGCCCTGCTCATGCTCGCGCCGCTGTACACCGCGTTCGCCGCCGAAGAAATCACCGGCCCCGAGGCCGACAGCAGCGAGCCGGTGCGGGTAGACGCCGACGCCAGCACGCCGGTGATCACCTCCGAATTCTTCAACAAGCTCACCGTGCAGACCGGCTACGGCCCCGAAGATTCCCAGGTGGGGCGCAGCCGCGAGAGCTTCTACAGCCTGCGCTACGAACCCTCGTTCGCCTGGTACTCACCGGAAAAACGCTGGGCCAAGTGGATGGTCTACGGTCGCCTGTGGCTCAACTACGACTCCAGCCAGACGGCCAACAGCCAGAACGAAAGCACCAACGCCTTCGACCGCGAGCAGCCCGAAGGCTGGTACGCCGAGCTGCGCGAGCTGTACGTCAAGCGCAACCTGCTGGGCGACGACCCACGCTTCTCGCTGTCGGCCGGACGCCAGCGCTTTGCCGACGACTACGGCATCTGGTGGGACGACAGCATCGAATCGCTGCGTTTCGATTACAAGGACACCTTCGCCAAGGGCTTCTTCGCCGTGGCGCAGAAGTTCTACAACTACAACAGCGACGTCAACCGCCTGGCCGACAGCGAAGAACGCACCACCTACCTGATGGGCGAGTACGCCTACCGCTGGAGCGAGAACAACTGGGCCGGCACGCGCGTGATGTACGAAGACGACCACAGCGGGCACGACCCGCGTGACCGCTACGACTTCACCGGCATGCGCTACGGGCTGTTCTTCAAGGCCGACAACCTGCAGGTCAGCCCGTTGTTCAGCGACTACCACCTGGAGCTGGCCGCACTCGACGGCAAGGTCGACAACACCGACGGCAACGGCCTGACCACCACCGGCCACAACGCCAGCGGCTGGGCGGCGCTGGGCGAGATCGGCAAACGCTTCGACGAACTGCCCTGGACCCCGCGCCTGGCCTTGCGCGGCGGGCTGACCGACAAGCCAAGCAACGAGAACGACGGCTTTCGTCTCAACACCATCCAGTCCGACCGCATCACCCGCCAGGGCTCCTACAGCACCCGCCTGGCCAGCTCGTTCGTCAGCCTCGACCTGCGCAACCTGAGCTACTACGGCTTTGCCGTGGAAACCCGGCCCACGCCGCGCAGCGCCCTGGATTTTCGCCTCACCGAACTCAAGCTGCGCGATGCCAGTGGCACCCTGCCGATCCGCGTCGACGGCGACCAGCGCAGCGCGCGCAACCAGGCCATCGCCCAGGGCAGCAACGGCAACGGCAAGCACGTGGGGCAGATGCTCGACCTCAACTACTACTGGAAGATGTTTCCGGTCGCCCTCGACGGCAAGCACCTGGACGTCAACACCCTGGTCAGCGCCAGCTACCTCAATGCCGGCAACGCGCTGGATACCGGTGACGACTACCAGCTGACGGTCGGCGTCGTGATCAGTTACTAAGGGCGGGCCCCGCGATGATTTTCGCCTCAAACGTGTTCCTGTTCCTCTACCTGCCGCTGTTCCTGGCGGTGTACTTCCTGGCGCGTGCGCCGTGGCGCTCCACGGTGATCGTCGCCGCCAGCTACATCTTCTATGCCTGGTGGCGCCCGGACTTCCTGCTGCTGTTCGTCGGCATCACCTACTGGAACTACTGGTTCGGCCTGCGCATCAAGGCGCGCCTGGACGCCGGCGACAAGCGCTGGGCGTTCCGCCTGCTGTGGATCGGCATCATCGGCAACCTGTCGACCCTGGGCTATTTCAAGTACGCCAACTTCGGCGCCGAGGTGCTGGGCACACTGCTGGCGCCGCTGGGCATCAACACCTTCACCCTGGAGACGATCTTCCTGCCGCTGGGCATCTCGTTCTACGTGTTCCATGCCCTGAGCTATATCGTCGACATCTACCGCAAGGACGCCACGCCCACCAACAACTTCATCGACTTCGCCGCATTCGTCGCGCTGTTCCCGCACCTGGTGGCCGGCCCGATCCTGCGCTACAGCCAACTGGCCCCGCAGCTGCGCCAGCGTACCCACTCGCTGGAGATGTTCTCGCTGGGGGTATGCCGGTTCATGCTCGGTTTCATCATGAAGGTGCTGATCGCCGACCAGCTGGCGCCGATCAACGTGCTGTTCATCAGCGAGGGCAGCCTGCAGCTGAGCGATGCCTGGTTCGGCCTGGTGGTGTCGACCCTGCAGCTGTACTTCGACTTCGCCGGCTACAGCCACATGGCCCTGGGCCTGGCGCTGATGATGGGTTTTCGCTTCCCGGAGAACTTCAACCAGCCCTACGTCTCGCAGAGCATCACCGAGTTCTGGAGCCGCTGGCACATGACCCTGGCGCACTTTCTGCGCGACTACGTGTACATGCCGCTGGTGCGCAAGCGCATCGCCGGGGCCATGCCGGCGCTGGTGTACACCATGCTGCTGTCGGGGCTGTGGCACGGCGCAAGCTTCGCCTTCATCTGCTGGGGGCTGTTCTTCGGCCTGGGCATGGTGATCGAGCGCAAGTTCAACCTGGCCACCAAGGTCACCACGCCCTACCGCCTGGGGCGCAACCTGCGCACCGGGTTGCTGATCATCCTGAGCATGCCGCTGTTCTTCACCAACGACCTGCGCCACAGCCTGGACATCTACCAGGCGCTGTTCGGCTTCAACGGCCTGGGCTCGCTGGAGCTCTACGTGCTGGGCGCCTCGAAGATGGCCATGTCGTTCGTGGCGGTGGCGCTGTGCTGGCTGATCCTGGCCGGCAGCAACAACGTGCGCTACTACGCCGGCAACAAGCAGCACTTCTTCATGGCCCATGTCGGCGGGCTCAAGGCCGTGCTGCTGTGGGCCGGCTTCGCGCTGGCGCTGAGCAGCCTGGCTGCGCACTCGTTCTCCCCCTTCCTCTACTTCCAGTTCTAGGAGACTGTCATGTACCCGGTGATGAACTCGGCAAGCAAGGTCAACGGCATTCTGTTCTGCCTGGTGCTGGCGGGGATGTTCGTCTACTCCCTGCCGCCGGTTTTCAGTTTCGCGAAAAACCAGAGTGACGCCTGGAACCTGTTCGTCGACGGCAAGCTGCTGCGCAAGTTCGAGCAGGCCTACGACAAGCGCTTCTTCCTGCGTGAGCCCTCGGTGCAGCTGTGGGCCGACGCGCAGTACCTGCTGTTCAGGGAGGGCACCAAGGGCGTGGTACTGGGCAAGGACGGCTGGCTCTATACCTCCCAGGAATACCGTGTGCCCAATGACCTGGAGGCCAACCTGCAAGGCCAGCTGGCACAGATCGACGCCGTGCAGGCGCAACTGGCGCAGCACGGCAAGCGCCTGGTGCTGCTGCCGTTGCCGATGAAGCTGGACATCTATGCCGCGCATGCCGAGCACCCGTTCGATCCGCGCGCCATCAGCCTGTACGACCGCTTCGTGGCGCAGCTGCAGGCACGCAACGTCACGGTGACGCCGCTGCGCTCGGCGTTTCTGGACAACCTCGGCGGCCCACCGCTGTTTCTCAAGTCCGACACCCACTGGAGCCCCGATGGCGCACGCCTGGCCGCCTTCGAACTGGCGCGCCAGCACCCGGAGCTGCTGGGCCAGGAGCGCTATGTGTCGCACCAGGTCGCGCAAAAGACCGTCAAGGGCGACCTGATGAACTACATCCAGTTCGACCAGAGCCGGCTGATGCCGGACTTTGGCGCCAACCAGATCGCCGTGTACGAAACCCTGAAGGCCGAACAGAGCAGCGATGAGCTGTTCGCCGACCAGGCCCAAAGCCTGCTGCTGGTAGGTACCAGCTACAGCAAGATCGACGACTGGAACTTCGTCGGTTTTCTCAAGGAAGCCCTCAACCGTGACCTGCTGAGCATTGCCGTGGAGGCCCGCGGGCCGTTCGAGGCAATGAACCAGTTTCTGGCCAGCGATGAGCTGGGCAACCCTGACATCGACACCGTGGTCTGGGAATTCCCGCTGCGCACCCTGCTGGCCCATCGGGTCAGCGGCCAGCGTCAGATGAACCAGACCCAACACTTCTAAGGAGATACACCATGACCCGTTCGCCACGCCAACTGCTCGCCGCCACCGCCCTGCTGCTGGTCAGCACCGCCAGCCTCGCCAACGACGGCAATGCCGACCTCTACGATGCCGTGGCCCCGGCCGACTCGGCCTTCGTGCGCGTGCTCAACCTGAGCGATCGCAGCATCGACGTGACCCTGAGCGGCAAGGTCAACCCACAGAAGGTCGCCCCCGGCCAGCTCAGCGGCTACCGCTTCACCCCTGCCGGCAGCCACAAGATCGCGGTCGACAAGCAGGCCATCGAGCCGCAGCTCAAGGCCAACGCCGCCAGCACCGTGGTGTATGACGGCAAGGGCCTGACCCTGATCGCCGACAAATACGTCAACGAACCGAAAAAGGCCCAGATCGCCTTCTACAACCTGACCCCCGCGCAGGCCGCCCTCAAGACCTCCGACGGCAAGACCTCGGTCATCGACCCGCTGGGCAAGGACCAGACCGGCAGCCGCCTGGTCAACGAAATCAAGATCGGCTTCGCCGCCTATGTCGATCAGCGCAACGTCGCCCAGTTCGACGACCTGTTCCTCAAGAAAGGCCGCTCGTACAGCTACGTGCTGCTGCCCGCCGCCAATGGCTACAAGAGCATCAGCGTGGCCAACAGCATCGACCCCACGCTGTAACCGCAGGCTGGCCTTGAACACAGGATGATGAACCGCGCATGAAGATCCTTACCTCCCTCGGCCTGATGGCCGTACTCGCTGCCGCCAGCCAGGCCGGCCAGGCCGCCGAGGCGCCCAGCACCGGCTGCACCAGCCTTGAGTGCATGGTCTGCCCGGCCCTGAGCGATCCGCAGAAATACGCCGAAGGGCGGATGAAACTGATGCGCGAGATCGTCCCGGGCAAGGACCGCTGGCTGTTCCGTTCGGCCGTCGACCTGACCAACGACTTCGGCATCCCCGCGCCCATGCGCCCGGAGTTCGCGCGCCTGATGGCCGCGTTCCGCCAGCAGGGTATCCACGTGGCCATGGCCGTGCAGCCCACCCGTGGGCTGATGCACCGCGACAAGCTCTACCCCGGGCAGTTGCACGGGTTCGACTTCGAGCGCGCCAGCAACAACCTGGCCAGCTACCTGCAGCAGCTGCGCAGCGGCGGCGCGGTGGTGCCCGACCTGATGCAACTGGTGCGCACCCCGCCGGCGGGCGAGTACTTCTTTCGCCGCGACCACCACTGGACCCCCAGCGGTGCCGAGGCCACCGCACGCCTGGTGGCCGATGAGGTGCGCCGCCAGCCGTTCTATGCCGACCTGACCAAGAAGCATTACCGCACCGAGCCCGGCGTGATGGTACCCAAGGACGGCACCATGAACCTGGCGATGAGCAGCATCTGCGGCAACAACTACGGCTTCCAGTACGTGCGCGGCTACCAGACCATCCCGGTGGCCGACGATGCCGACGCACTGTTCGACGAAGCCCCCGACCCGCAGGTGATCCTGGTGGGCGACAGTAACGCCGCAGCCCGTGAGGACGAGAGCAAGCAGTTCAACTTCGACGGCTACCTCAAGCAGTACCTGGATGTCGACATCCTCAACTACGCCCTGCCCGGCGTTGGCCAGGACGGCTCGCTGCTCGAATACCTGCTGTCCGAGAACTACAAGCCCGACGCACCGCCCAGACTGATCATCTGGGAGCTGCCGGCCAACTACCAGCTGGAGTCCGACCAGATGTACCGCCAGCTGATTCCGGCGGTCAAGGGCGGTTGCAGCACCTCCACACCGGTGCTGGGCAACCGCCTGCAGCGCCCGGCGCTGCGCGTCAACGACCGCATCGAACTGCTGAGCAACGCCGGCGAAAGTCGCAAGGCACTGGGCAGCGGCCAGGGCTTTCTGGACATCCGCATCAGCGACAAGAACGTCAAGGACTTCTACGTGATCGTGTATTACGACAACGGTGCCCGCGACAAGGTGTGGTTTCGCCGCGAGGCGGCCGTCAGCGGTGGCCAGTACTACCTGGAGCTGAGCAAGGCCAAGGAGTTCGCCGGGGCCAACCTGCTCTCGGTGTTCCTCGAGCCGACCAAGCCGAGCCAGGCCGCCACCCAGGTGGAAACCCGTCTATGCCTCTGAAGCCCTGGCTGGTCGCCACCCTGGGCCTGTGCGCCGGGTTGCAGCTGGGCAGCAGCCTGGCCGCGCAATCGATCTGGCCGGCGCGGGCCACCGCCCAGTCGGCGATGATCGCCGACTACCGCACCCTGCAGTGCAGCAAACAGCCGCCGCCACCGTACACCGCCAGCCTGCGCATGCAGAGCAAGTACGACCAGCGCGATGCCAGCAAGTCGACCCTGCGCAGCCGCCCCGATGCCGACACCGAGGCGGCGAGCAAGCAGGTCAAGCAGTTCATCGCCGGGCTGATCTTCGCCAGCAAGCGCTTCCAGCGCGCCAAGACCCCGCAGCAGGCCAACATGGCCCTGGCCTGCCAGGACCAGTGGCTGGAGCACTGGGCGCAGGCCGGTGCCCTGCTCAACCCGGATGCCAGCAGCACCGGCATGGCGGCGCGCAAGTGGGCGGTGGCGGCCATGGCCTCGACGCTGCTGCTGACTCAGGCCGCCAGCAACGGCCAGGTGCAGCTGTCGCCGGCCCAGACGCGCTGGTTCGAACAGCTCGGCGAACTGATCATCCGCGAGTACCAGCCACGCCAGGCCGCCAGCTTCACCTGGTTCAACAACCACGACTACTGGGCCGCCTGGGCCGTGGCCGCCGGCGGCATGCTGGTGCAGCGCGACGACTTCATCCGCTGGGCCGACGGCAATCTGCGTCGCGGCCTGCAGCAGGCGGTGCGCAGCGGGGACGGCAGCTATGCCTACCTGCCGCTGGAAGTGGCGCGGGCCCGGCTTGCCGCCACCTACAGCCAGTACGCGCTGGTGCCGCTGGTGCTGCTGGCCGAGTCGGCGCGGGCCAATGGCCTGCCCTGGAGCGAACACGACCAGCAGACCCTGGAGCTGCTGGGCAACTTCGCCGCACGCACGGTGCTCGACCCCGGCCCGCTGCCCGAACTGATGGGCCAGGCCCAGACCGAGGTAGCCCCCTACAAGCTGGCCTGGCTGATCCCGTTCCTGTACCGCGCGCCCAACAACCGCCTGGCCCGCCAGCTGTACGAAAGCGAGGACGGCAACGTCGACAACTACAGTCAGATCGGCGGCCCGCTCAAGCCCTTCTACCCCCCTTTGCCGTAAACCAAGGACGAATCGCCATGGCCCAGCCTGCCCGCATTTTCCGCTTTACCCGACTGGCCGGCCTGCTGCTGGCCGGCCTCGCCGGCGTGGCCCACGCCGCCCCCCAGGGCCTGCCGATGCAGCAGGCACTGCGCGTGGTCAGCCCCAACGACTACCAGGCGCAGGTGCAACAGGTGCAGGCCAGCACCCGCGAAGCGGTGAGCTTCACCCTGCAGGAACGCCCGCGCCCCGGCGGGCGTGCCACTGTCAGCCTGCAACCGATGTTCTCGGCCCAGGGCGGCAGCTGGCCGTTCGAGCCGTTCGTCAACAACGGCCTGTTCCGCGCCGTGGCCGGCTACCAGGCGCACCACCCGCAGGCGGTGCTGATCCAGGGTGGCAGCATCACCCTGGCGCAGTTGGCCGACACCCTGAACAACCCGCAGGTACTCAAGCGCTACAAGGACGGCTACCTGCTCAGCTACCCGCTGATGATCGCCGCCGATGGCGGGCTGGTGCTGGAGGGCACCAGCCTGTACCTCTACAGCTATTCGGGCACGGCCCTGATCAACCAGGGCTGGCTGAGCCTGAACCAGTCACGCCTGGAAAGCGTGGCCGGCGACAAGGCCAGCAACACCGAGCGCGCCTGGCGACCGTTCGTGGTGGCCTGGGCCGGCAGCCATACCCAGCTGATCGGCGCCACCCTCAACCGCCTGGGCTACAACGCCAACCTGTCGCGGGGCCTGACCACTGCCCTGAGCAGCCAGCAATCGCCGGCCACCCGGCCGGCCAGCGTGCTGATACGCGACAGCCAGTTCAGCGAGCTGTCGGCGGTGGAGCTGCAGCACAGCCGTGGGGTGATCGAGGGCAGCCGCTTCGAAAGTGCCCAGCAGTATGGCGTGGACGTGCGCGACAGCCAGATGCGCATGGCGCACAACCAGATTCGCGGGGTCGACAACAACAGCGGCATCCGCCTGCGCGGGCAGACCCGCGCCTGGCTCGACGACAACCTGATCCTGGGCACGCACAAGGCCGCCATCGAGGTCAGCGACCAGCAAGGCGCCCTGCTGCTGAGCGGCAACCGCATCGGCGCCAGCCGCGGCAACGGCGTGCTGCTGCGCAACCTCAAGGGCGAGATGCCGGTGCTGATCGAAGGCAACTTCATCGGCAACAGCCAGGGCAGCGCGGTGGACGCCAGCGACGTGGCTGGCGCGGTCATGCTGGAAAACCACATCGGCAACACCCCCGAGTACGCCATCAGCCTGCGCAACACCCAGCCGCTGGCCGGGCCGCTGATTCTGGGCGGCAACACCCTGGGCCGGGTGGGCAAGGCGGTGGTTCGGGTGGAAGGCATGGACCAGGTGCTGCTGGGCAGCAACCGTTTCGAGGGCAAGCCATTGCTGCAGAACCTGCTGATCGGCGACCTGCTGCCGGTGCAGGGCCCCTTGCTCGACGCCACCGTGCGCCAGGGCTGCGTGGTGCAGGTACGCCGGGTGGCCGCCGGTACCCCGCAGCCGGGGCTGACCTGCGTGCAGAGTGCTAGCCGATAACCCGCTGCATGCGCACGAAGCATTCGTCCTCACCCTGCGCGACGAAGCCGTGGCGCAGGTACAGGGCCTGGGCCGGATTGCTCTTGAACACGGTCAGGCGCAGCAGCGGCAGATGGCGCCTGCCGGCCCATTCGGCCAGTTGCTCCAGCACCCAGCCACCGATACCCTTGCCGCGGGCGGCCTCGACCAGGTGCAGTTCGCGGATGTACAGCGCACGGCTGTCCTGGCTGAGGCTGCAGAAGCCCAGGGGCTGTCCGGCGTCGACAATCAGCCATTGCTCGCGCCAGCCCCAGGCCTGGTCGAAGGCTTCCTCCAGCCAGAGCAGATCGAATTCGCGGTAGTACGCCAGCATGGCGCGGCGCGTGAGGTCGCGGGCGAAGGTTCGGTGCAGGTCGGTGGCGGGGGTCAGGGTTGGGGTCATTTGGGTGCCCGTCAGGGGATTTTCGGCGCGGCCATCGCAGGTCAAGCCCGCTGCCACAGGTAAGGCGGGGGCCTTGTGGGAGCGGGCTTGACCCGCGATGGCCGTAACGCAGATTCAGAGAGTCACACTTTAGGCCCCAGCTCATCGGCATAGCAAACCGGCGAACTCCCGGGCCCCTGGCGATCCAGCTCATCCTCCAGCCACTGGGCCAGCACCCGCGCATTGTTGTGCTGTTCATCCTTGAACGCGTACACCAGGGTCAGGGTGCCGCCACGGGCCTTGTCCAGCAGCCCCCACCAATGCTGCGGCCGGTCGGCCAGCTCCTGGCGATACCGCTGGCAGAACCCGTCGTAGTCCACCTCACCGCGGTGAAAGGCCTGGCGCAACGCCGACGACGGCGCCACCTCCGGTAGCCAGGCACTCAGGTGCAACTGATCCTTGCGCCGGTTGCGCGGCCACATCCGATCCACCAGCACCCGCTCGCCATCCTGCGGCGCAGGCGCCTCATAGGCCCGTTTGCACTGAATCATCGGCACGTTCCTCCCACTGCCTGGGTACAAGCGTAGCTGGGCAACCCGCGTTTTTGTTGATCGAAGTCACTATGCCATCACTCAGGGTTTTTATCCTTGATGCGCCAGGCACGACTTCCACCCTACCGGACCCGTCTAATGACAACCCCGATCAGCACCACCCTTGACTCCGCGGGTGGCCGCCCCTCCCTTGCACAACTGGCCACCCGCCCCGGCCGCGCCTCCGTCACCCTGTTCGTCTGCCTGTTGCTGGGGGGCCTGGTGTACACCGCCTGGAGCCTGTTCCGCGACATCGATGCCGCCGGTACCGTGGTCACCACCTGGACGCCCTTCCTGCTACTGGGCCTGGCACTGCTGATTGCCCTGGGTTTCGAATTCGTCAACGGTTTCCACGACACCGCCAACGCCGTGGCCACCGTGATCTACACCAACTCGCTGCCGGCGCAGTTCGCCGTGGTGTGGTCGGGGTGCTGGAATTTCATCGGGGTGCTGCTGTCCAGCGGCGCGGTGGCCTTCGGCATCATTGCCCTGCTGCCGGTGGAGCTGATCCTGCAGGTGGGTTCGGCCACCGGCTTTGCCATGGTCTTCGCCCTGCTGCTGGCCGCGATCATCTGGAACCTGGGCACCTGGTGGCTGGGGCTGCCGGCCTCCTCCTCGCACACCCTGATCGGCTCGATCATCGGCGTGGGCGTGGCCAATGCGCTGATGAACGGGCGCGACGGCACCAGCGGCGTGGACTGGACCCAGGCCAGCAAGGTGGGCTACGCGCTGCTGTTCTCGCCCCTGGTGGGCTTTGCCTGTGCGGCGCTGCTGCTGGTGGGCCTGCGCATGCTGGTCAAGCGCCGCGAGCTGTACCAGGCGCCGGTCGGCGACGCCCCGCCGCCCTGGTGGATTCGCGGCCTGCTGATCGCCACCTGCACCGGGGTGTCGTTCGCCCACGGCTCCAACGACGGGCAGAAGGGCATGGGCCTGATCATGCTGATTCTGGTGGGTACCCTGCCGATGGCCTACGCGCTTAACCGCACCATGCCGGCCGACCAGTCGCTGCAGTTTGCCGCCGTGGCCCAGGCCACCCAGCAGCAGTTGCTCGGCCAGTCGGCGCAGCCTCATGTCGGCGACCCGCGCGCCACCCTCACCCTGTACCTGCGCGAGCGGCAACCGAGCGCCGAGCTGGTACCGGCCCTGGCGGCACTGGCCGGCCTGATCGGCGCGGAAGTCGCAGGCTACGGCTCGCTGACCCACGTACCGGCCGAGGCCATGGCCAACGTGCGCAACGACATGTACCTGACCAGCGAAGCCATCCGCCTGATGCAAAAGCACCAGCACGGCGGGCTCGACGCGGCCGCCACCGCGCAGGTGCAGTTGTTCAAGAGCCGCATCGACGACGCCACCCGGTTCATTCCGTTGTGGGTCAAGGTGGCGGTGGCGATTGCCCTGGGGCTGGGCACGATGGTCGGCTGGCGGCGCATCGTGGTCACGGTGGGCGAAAAGATCGGCAAGACCCACCTCACCTACGCCCAGGGGGCTTCGGCGGAGCTGGTGGCGATGTGCACCATCGGTGCGGCGGACATGTACGGGCTGCCGGTGTCGACCACCCACGTGCTGTCGTCCGGGGTGGCCGGCACCATGGTGGCCAACGGTTCGGGCCTGCAATTGCGCACCATCGCCAACCTGGCGATGGCCTGGGTACTGACCCTGCCCGCAGCGATCATGCTGTCGGGCGGGCTGTACTGGCTGCTGACCCGGCTGCTGTAGGCCTCAGCGCTGGCCGACGGCAGCATTGCCGTGGGAGATGATCACTTCGACGCGGCGGTTGAGCTGACGCGACTGCGCGTCGGCGTTGGAGGCCACCGGGTACTCCTTGCCATAGCCGGCACTGATGATGCGCCCGGCGTCCACCCCGTTGCGGCGCAGGGCGTTGGTCACAGCCGCTGCGCGACGCTCTGACAGCTGCTGGTTGAGGCTGTCGCTGCCGGTCGAGTCGGTGAAGCCCTCGACCCGCACCTTGCGCTCCGGGTTGGCACGCAGGTACTCGGCCAACTGGTCGATGTTGCGCTGGCTGCCAGCCTTGAGTTCGGCACGCCCGGTGTCGAACAGTACATCGCCGAAGGTCACCACGGTGCCACGCTCGGTCTGCTTGGCCTTGAGCTGCTGCAGGGCCTTGAGCTGCGCGGTACGCACGTCCAGGCGGGCCTGGGTGCGCTGCGCCTCGATGCCCTGCAGGCCGGCTTCGGCCTGGCGCAGGGCAATGGTCTGCTCGGCGACGGCGATCTTCTGGTTGGCCAGGTAGGCCAGCTGCTCGATCTGCGGGGCCTTGCGGTCCTTGATCGAAGCCAGCTCGGCCTTGCCCAGGGCATTGAACGCATCCTTGGTTTCCAGTGCCGCCAGGCGGCTGGACTCCGGCTTGCTCTGCAGCACGCTGAAGTGCTCGCGGGCTTGCAGCAGGCCAGGGTTTTCGGCGGTAGTGCTGCAACCGGCGAGCAACAGGCCCATCACGGAAACGGCAGGCAACAGGTATTTGACGGACATGACGGGCATCCTTACGGCGTGATCGTGGGGGTGATGGCGTCGGGCGACTGGAGCATTTCCTGCTTCAGCACTTCAATGCCCTGCTGCGCGCTGCGCAGTTGCTGCTGGGCCTTGGCGGCACGCGCCTTGCGCTCGGCCAGGTTGGCATCGGCCTCGGCCTGCTCGGCCAGGGTGCGGGCCGCGACAAGGTTCCGTTCGCCCAGGGCGCGTTCGACGGCGTACAGCTTGTCCTGGGCGGCCTTCATTTCGGCTGGCGCGTACTGGGTGGCGTCGGCGGTCACGGCGCGGCTGACCGCGTTGCGGGTCAGTTCGACCTGCTCGGTGGGCACGGGCACGCCGGCACAACCGGCCAGCACCATCAGCAGGCTGCTGGCGGCCAGGTAATTCGTGGTGCGTTTAGCAACCATTGAAAGACTCCATAACATGAGAAAGACAGACCGTTGTTGAAGCCGCGTAAGACTATTCCCGGTCATGCCCCGCCCCTATCAGGGGGCATCCTGCTGTCAGGTAGGAAACTTCTCCGGCATTGCCACGATTCGTGCCTGCCCTTCGTCAGTGCGCAGTGAACCTGACGGGCAAAAAATGGTCTGTGGGTTTCATTTTTTCCGTTTTCAAGAAGATCACCATGCCCCCATCTTTTCAGCTTCGCGCACGGCGCTCTCTTATCCCCGGCCTGCTCGGCAGCCTGGTCATCCTGTGTGGCCCGGCCCACGCCGAAGAAGGCAGCGGCAATGAACGCTGGGTCAGCGACAGCCTCAGCACCTACGTGCGCAGCGGCCCTACCGACGGGCACCGGATCGTCGGCAACCTCAAATCCGGCCAGAAGGTCACCCTGCTGACCAGCCAGGGCAACTACAGCCAGGTACGTGGCGAGTCGGGCGATACCGTGTGGATCAACAGCAGCGACCTGCAGACGGTGCCCGGCCAGGCAGAGCGCGTGCCGCAACTGAGCGAACAGGTGAGCCAGTTGAGCGAGCAGCTCAAGACCATCGACGACAGCTGGAAGACCCGGGTGCAGGGCATGCAGGAGACACTGGATTCACGCAAGGCCCTGATCGACGAACTGGAGGCGCGCAGCACCGCGCTCAATGCCGAGCTGGGCGATGCGCAATCGCAACTGCGCGCCACCCAGGCGCAGCTGGGCGACGAGAACAAGCAGGTGCTGATGCGCTACATGGTGTACGGCGGCGGCATTGCCGGGGCCGGCTTGCTGGCGGGGCTGATCCTGCCGATGCTCAGCCGCGGGCGCAAGCGCAGCGACCGCTGGTTCTGAGGCCCCGGCCTTCGCCCGCAGGGTGCAGGCGCCAGCCTTGCTGGCGAAGGCCGCCCCACTATTGCCCCGCCCTTCCCCCAGCCAGCGCATAGGGCCCCTGCGCCAGTTGCTCACGCAGAAACGCCACGCAACTGCGCACCTTGGCCGAGCTTGACGAGCGCACCGCCGTCACCGCCCAGATGTCCGCCGGCTGGTGATACCCCGGCAGCACCTGTACCAGCGCCCCGCTGGTCAGGCTGGCCGCCACGTCCCAGCGCGAAGCCATGATGATGCCGTGCCCGTCATGGGCCCACTGGCGCACGATGTCGCTGTGGTTGGAGGCCATCGGCCCGGTCACCTTCACCGTCTCGGCGCCATTGGGCCCCACCAGGCGCCATACCCCGAAACGGTCGTCGCGGCTGCGAAACAGCAGGCAGTCATGCTGCGCCAGGTCGGCCGGCACCCGCGGCTGGCCGCGCCGCGCCAGGTAGTCCGGGGCGGCCGCCAGCACCCGCGAGCTGCTGGCGATGCGGTGCGCGATCAGGTGTTTTTCCTGCACCTCGCCCACCCGCACATCGATATCGAAGTTGTCGGCAATCAGGTCCACGCGCCGGTCCAGCAGCTCCACCCACACCTCCAGCGCCGGGTACTGGCGCCGCAGCAGCGACAGGATCGGCGCCACGTGCTCGCGCCCCAGGCGCAGGCTGGTGCACACGCGCAAGGTGCCTTGCGGCTCGCGCTGCCCGCCGGACAACGCATCGAACATCGCGCCCACGTCCTCGAGGATCTTCTGCGCCCACACGAACGTCGCCTCGCCATCGCTGGTGATGTTGACCCGCCGCGTGGTGCGGTTGAACAGCTTGACCCCGAGTATCGTCTCCAGGGTGGCGATGCGCTTGCTCACATGCGCCGGCGACAGCCCGGTCTCGGTGGCTGCCGCAATGAAGCTGGAGCGCCGCGCCACCTCGCAGAACAACTGAAGGTCACGCAGCAACGGCTCATTATTCGCTATCAGCGCATTCTGATTCTTCATTTGGCCCGATTATCTCCTGGCGCTTTTTTATTAGCCTCTCACAAACGCGCTTCGACCCAGAACAAGAAAGTGAGAACCATGACTGCATTACGCCTTGCCGTGGCCGGGGCCGGCCTGATCGGCCGCCGCCATATCGAACTGATCCAGGCCAGCGCCGAGTGCCAGCTGGCCGCCATCGTCGACCCCTCGCCCGCCGCCGCCGAACTGGCCAACGCCTGCGGCGTACCGTTGTACCCGGGGCTGGCCGAACTGTTCGGCGCGCAGCGCCCGGACGGGGTGATCCTGGCCACGCCCAACCACCTGCATGTCGACGGCGCACTGGCCTGCGTGGAGCACGGCATACCGGCACTGATCGAAAAGCCGGTGGCGCATACCCTGGAAGACGGCAAGCGCCTGCTGGCCATCGCCGAGCAGCGTGATGCACGCCTGCTGGTGGGCCACCACCGCGCCCACAGTGCGATCCTGCACAAGGCCCGCGAAGTGATTGCCGAAGGGGTACTGGGCAACCTGGTGGCGGTGATGGGCAGCGCGCTGTTCTACAAGCCCGACGACTACTTCGACGCCGCCCCCTGGCGCCGCGAGGCCGGCGGCGGCCCGGTGCTGATCAACCTGATCCACGAGATCGGCAACCTGCGTTCGCTGTGCGGCGAGATCGTCGCGGTGCAGGCCCAGGCGTCCAACGCCACCCGCGGCTTTGCCGTGGAAGACAGCATCGCCATCAGCCTGCGCTTTGCCAGCGGCGCGCTGGGCACCTTCATGCTCTCCGACACCGCCGCCTGCGCGCGCAGCTGGGAGCAGACCGCCCGCGAGAACCTCGACTACCCCAGCTACGCCGACGAGGACTGCTACGTACTGGCCGGCACCCAGGGCTCGCTGTCGATACCGACCATGCGCCTCAAGTACTACGCCCACGACGAACAGCGCTCGTGGTGGCGGCCGTTCCAGTGCGCCACCGCCAGCCTCGACGAGGCCGACCCGCTGGCCCGCCAGCTGGCGCACTTCTGCCAGGTGATCCGTGGCCAGGCCCGGCCGCTGGTGAGCGTGCGCGACGGCCTGCGCAACCTGCAGGTCATCGACGCCATTGGCCAAGCCGCCCGCTGCGGCCACACGGTAATGATCGACAGCCTCTGAACATCGGTGCCCCGGCCCTGCGCCGGGACGCCTGCGTGCCCCCAATAAAAACAACAAACGGAGAATTGCGATGGCCACACATGACGCCGCGCACAGTGCGCGCCAAACCCGCAAAGCCACCGCCAGCGGTTGGGTGGGCTCTGCGCTGGAGTACTACGACTTCTTCATCTATGCCCAGGCCGCGGCGCTGATCTTCCCGCAGATCTTCTTCCCCAGCACCGACCCCAAGCTGGCCATCTTCGCCTCCCTGGCCACCTATGGCGTGGGCTACCTGGCGCGCCCGGTCGGGGCCTTCGTGCTCGGCCACTGGGGCGACACCCGCGGGCGCAAGAACGTGTTGCTGCTGTGCATGTTTCTGATGGGCATCGCGACCATGGCCGTGGGCCTGCTGCCGACCTTCGAGCAGATCGGCTACTGGGCGCCGGCACTGCTGGTGGTGCTGCGCCTGGTGCAGGGCTTTGCGGTGGCCGGCGAGATCGCCGGGGCCAGCTCGATGATTCTCGAACACGCACCGCCCGGGCGCCGCGGCTTCTTTGCCAGCTTCACCCTGCAGGGCGTACAGGCCGGCCAGGTGATGGCAGCGGCGGTGTTCCTGCCGCTGGCGTACTTCATGCCCAGCGACGCCTTCAACAGCTGGGGCTGGCGCATCCCGTTCCTGCTCAGCGCCGCGGTGCTGATCGCCGCCTACATCATTCGCCGCGAGGTCAAGGAGCCCGAGGCCTTCAAGGTGGCCGCCAAGCAGACCGCGCGCTCGCCGATCCGCGATGCCTTCACCTACAGCTGGCGCGGCATGCTGGTGGTGTTCGGCGTGTCGCTGATGAACGTGATCCCGGTGGTGACCACCATCTTCGGCGCCGCCTACGCGGTGCAGCCGGCCTATGGCGTGGGCTTCGACAAGAGCGTGTACCTGTGGATTCCGGTGGTGGGCAACATCGTCGCGGTGCTGGTGATCCCGTTCGTGGGCAACCTCTCCGACCGCATCGGGCGGCGCCCGCTGATCATCTGCAGCGCACTGGGCTGCGGGCTGATGTCGTTCGTCTACCTGTATGCCATCAGCCTGCACAACCTGCCGCTGGCGTTCGGCGCCTCGCTGCTGATGTGGGGCATGGTCTACCAGGGCTACAACGCGATCTTCCCCAGCTTCTTCCCCGAACAGTTCCAGACCCACTACCGCGTGTCGGCCATGGCCATCGCGCAGAACGTCGGCTACATGATCACCGCCCTGCTTCCGGCGCTGTTCACCGCCGTGGCCCCGCCCGGCTCGAACAACGTGCCGCTGCTGATCGGCGCCATCACCTGCGCGGTCACCGCCATTTCGGCCGTGGCTGCCTGGAGCGCTCCGGAAACCTACCGCACGCCCCTGGACCAGCTCGGCAAGCCGGACGCCGTGGCCCTCGACAAACCCGTGTATGACGCGCTGCGGGCCAAGGCCCTGCGCACCACCCCTGCTACGGAAACCGCCCAATGAAGACCCTGCTCGTGCTCAATGGCCCCAACCTCAACATGCTCGGCCTGCGCCAGCCCGAGGTGTACGGCCGCGAAACCCTGGCCGATGTGCAGGCGCTGTGCCACAGCGCCGGCCAACGCCTGGACCTGGACATCGAGTTCCACCAGACCAACCACGAGGGCCAGATGATCGACTGGATTCACCAGGCCCGTGGCCGCGTGGCCGGCATCGTGATCAACCCCGGTGCCTGGACCCATACCTCGGTGGCGATCCACGACGCGCTGATCGCCGCCGAGGTGCCGGTGATCGAGGTGCACATTTCCAACGTGCACAAGCGTGAAGCCTTCCGCCACCACTCCTATGTGTCGCTGGTGGCCCAGGCGGTACTGGCCGGGTTCGGCACCCATGGCTACGTGCTGGCCATCAACCACTTCGCCCACCTGCAGCGCACCGCGCAAGGAGCCGCGCAATGAAAACCGTAGCCAACCCCAGCCAGCGCCTGCGCCTGGGTTTTGTCGGCGGCGGCCTGGAGTCGTCGATCGGCGCCACCCACCGCTACGCCGCGCAACTGGACGGGCACTTCGAACTGGTGGCCGGGGTCTTCGCCCGCGACCCGGCACGCAACCGCGCCGCTGCCCAGGCCTACGGCGTAGCGCCGGAGCGGGTGTACCCGGACTTCCAGCGCATGGCCGTGGCCGAAGCCGCGCGCGCCGATGGCGTGCAGGCGGTGGCGATCATGGCGCCCAACGCGGTGCACGTGCCGGCCAGCCTGGCGTTTCTCGACCAGGGCATCGACGTGATCTGCGACAAGCCGCTGGCCTCGAGCCTGCCCGAGGCGCAGCAACTGCTTGAACGCGCACGCAAGGGCCCGGCGCTGCACCTGCTGACCCACAACTACAGTGGCTACCCATTGGTGCGCGAAGCCCGCGAGCTGATCGAGCGCGGCGCCATCGGCGAGGTGCGCCTGGTGCAGGTGGAACACGCCAGCGCCTTCGGCACCCACCCGCTGGAGCAGCAAGGGGTCAAGGCGCTGGCCTGGCGCACCGACCCGGCCCAGGCCGGGGCCTCATCGGTGCTGGCGGATGTGGGCGTGCATGCCCATCAGTTGCTGCGCTTTGTCACCGGGCAGGAGGTCAGCGAAGTGTCGGCCGAGCTGAGCACCCTGGTGCCGGGGCGCCAGTCGGACGACAACGCACACGTGAAGCTGCGCCTGCAGAATGGCGCGCGCGGCATGCTGTGGGCCAGCTTCGTGGCGGCCGGGCACCGGCATGGCCTGCAGTTGCGCGTGTTCGGCTCCACCGGATCGCTGTACTGGCATCAAGAGGAACCCGACCGGCTGGAACTGCGTCATCAGGACCAGCCGCACCAGGTCCTGCGCCGCGGCGAGGCCTGGCTGAGCGAGTCGGCCAGGTTGTCGACGCGAATCAAGGCGGGCCAGCCGGAGGGGCTGCTGGAGGCGTTCGCCAACATCTACAGCGAGGCGGCCGAGCGGATCATGGCGCGCCGCGAGCACCGTGCGCCGAGCGCGCAGTCGCTGCTGTGCCCGACGGCCGAGGATGGGGTACGCGGCATGCGCTTCATTGATGCCTGCGTGCGCTCGGATGCGGCGGATGGGCGCTGGACGCAGGCTTGAACGCCAGAAGCTGCACTTATGCAGGCCCAGCAGAATTGATTTTGCTGATCAACAATCGGCTGCCAGACTGGCGGCCGATTTCTTTTGCAGGGGCACGATCATGTCGGGTGAAACAAGTCTGGCCACGCTGTTGCGCAGCATGCGGCCGCAGTTGAATGAAGGCAGCTACGTGTTCTGCACGCTGGCCGACTGGTCGGGGCTGCAGCCTGGCGAGGTGATCGGCAGTTTTCGCGAGCAGGAGGGGCTGACGGTGATCGTGTCGCGTGCGCGGGCCGAGGCGCTGAAACTGCCTTTCAGCTACGAGGCCGCGTGGATCACCCTGACGGTGCATTCGTCGCTGGAGGCGGTGGGCCTGACCGCGGCGTTCGCCACGGCGCTGGGCCAGGCCGGCATCAGCTGCAACGTGGTGGCCGCGTTCTACCATGACCATATCTTCGTCGCGCAGGCCGATGCGCAGCGGGCGATGGCGGTGCTGGAAGGGTTGGCGGCGGGGGCCTGATGATAGCGGGGGCCTTCGCCGGCAAGGCCGGCTCCTACAGGTTCGGCGTTCTCTGCAGCAGCCAGCCTTGCCGGCGCCAGGGCCATCGGCCACGATGCACCTCCCCCCGCCCTACACGGAACGTCAGCATGGCCCAGATCAAGATCTATGGATTGCGCACCACCCTCGACCAGCACCGCCCTGCCCTTGCCGAAGCCATCCATGGCGCGGTGATGAGCGCCCTGCAGTACCCGCCGGAAAAACGCTTCCAGCGCTACCTGGCCCTGGACCCCGCCGACTTCCTCTACCCCGACGACCGCAGCGAACACTACCTGATCATCGAGATCAGCCTGTTCGAAGGCCGCTCCAGCGCCGCAAGGAAAGACCTCATCCGCCAACTGTTCCAGCGCATCGGCGAGCACACCGGCATCGGCGCCCAGGACATCGAGATCACCCTGTTCGAGACCCCCCGCGAAAACTGGGGCATACGCGGCCTGCCCGGCGACGAGCTGGGCCTGAACTACACCGTGGAGGTCTGAACACACGCGCCGACCGGTAGCAGCAGCCGTGCATTCTTCTGCTTAACTGGAAGAACCCGGGCCACAGGCTGCCCGCCTTTTGCACAGGTGAACGACCATGGCGCGCACCACCCCCATCGAGCTGTACCGCAATATCGGCATTGTCGCCCACGTCGACGCGGGCAAGACCACCACCACCGAACGCATCCTGTTCTACACCGGGGTCAACCACAAGATGGGTGAAGTGCACGACGGCGCCGCGACCATGGACTGGATGGCCCAGGAACAGGAACGCGGCATCACCATCACCTCCGCCGCCACCACCGCTTTCTGGCAGGGCTCGACCAAGCAGTTCCCCGAGAAATTCCGCTTCAACATCATCGATACCCCCGGCCACGTCGACTTCACCATCGAGGTGGAGCGCTCGCTGCGCGTGCTCGATGGCGCGGTGGTGGTGTTCAGCGGCGCCGACGGGGTCGAGCCGCAGTCCGAGACGGTGTGGCGCCAGGCCAACAAGTACCATGTGCCGCGCCTGGCCTACGTCAACAAGATGGACCGCCAGGGCGCGGACTTCCTGCGCGTGGTCAAACAGATCGACAAGCGCCTGGGCCACCACCCGGTGCCGATCCAGCTGGCCATCGGCGCCGAGGAACACTTCATCGGCCAGATCGACCTGGTGAAGATGAAGGCTATCTACTGGAACGAGGCCGACAACGGCACCAGCTACCGCGAAGAGGCGATACCGGCCGACATGCTGGAGCTGGCCACCGAGTGGCGTGCGCACATGATCGAGGCCGCCGCCGAGGCCAACGACGAGTTCATGGAGCTGTACCTCAACGGCACCGAACTCGACAACGAGCAGATCAAGGCCGGGCTGCGCCAGCGCACCCTCAACAACGAGATCGTGCCGGCCATCTGCGGGTCGTCGTTCAAGAACAAGGGCGTGCCGCTGATGCTCGACGCGGTGATCGACTACCTGCCCGCCCCGTCCGAGATCCCCTCCATCAACGGCACCGACCCGGATCATGAAGACCGGCACCTGGAGCGCCATGCCGACGACAGCGAGCCGTTCTCGGCGCTGGCCTTCAAGATTGCCACCGACCCCTTTGTCGGCACCCTGACCTTCGCCCGGGTGTACTCCGGGGTACTGAACTCGGGCGATGCGGTACTCAACTCGGTCAAGGGCAAGAAGGAGCGCGTGGGCCGCATGGTGCAGATGCACGCCAACCAGCGCGCCGAGATCAAGGCGGTGTGCGCCGGCGACATTGCCGCACTGATCGGCATGAAGGACGTGACCACCGGCGACACCCTGTGCGACATCAACCAGCCGATCATCCTCGAACGCATGGACTTCCCCGACCCGGTGATCTCGGTGGCCGTGGAACCCAGGACCAAGGCCGACCAGGAGAAGATGGGCATCGCCCTGAGCAAGCTGGCCCAGGAAGACCCGTCATTTCGCGTGCGCACCGATGAAGAAACCGCGCAGACGATCATCTCCGGCATGGGCGAGTTGCACCTGGACATCATCGTCGACCGCATGCGCCGCGAATTCGGCGTCGAGGCCAATGTGGGCAAGCCGCAGGTGGCCTACCGCGAGAAGATCCGCAACACCTGCGAGATCGAAGGCAAGTTCGTGCGCCAGTCTGGCGGGCGCGGCCAGTACGGGCACTGCTGGATCCGCTTCGCCCCGGCCGAGGAAGGCAAGGAAGGCCTGGAGTTCGTCAACGAGGTGGTCGGCGGCGTGATACCGCGCGAGTACATCCCGGCGATCCAGAAAGGCATCGAGGAGCAGATGAAGAACGGCGTGCTGGCCGGCTACCCGCTGATCGGCCTGAAGGCCACGGTGTTCGACGGCTCGTACCACGACGTCGACTCCAACGAGATGGCGTTCAAGGTGGCGGCGTCGATGGCCACCAAGCAACTGGCGCAGAAAGGCGGCGCGGTGCTGCTGGAGCCGGTGATGAAGGTCGAGGTGGTGACCCCCGAGGAGTACCAGGGCGACATCCTCGGCGACCTCAGCCGGCGCCGCGGGCTGATCCAGGAAGGCGAGGACACCCCGGCCGGCAAGGTGATCCGCGCCGACGTGCCGCTGGGCGAGATGTTCGGCTATTCGACGCAGATGCGCTCGATGACCCAGGGCCGCGCCAGCTACACCATGGAGTTCACCAAGTATGCCGAGGCGCCGGCGAGCGTGGCCGATGCCATCATCAAAAAGCAGGGCTAGGTCGTCGCGCGATTACTGCACGGTCGACGCCCCGCCGACCCGGTCGCTGGGTGCAGGGATGTGCTGATTGCTGACCACCAGCTGCAGCAGGTGTGCACTTGGCCGGTAAAAGGGGCGCCTGCTCAGTGTGTGGTCAAGCCAGGCATTGAGCTCGTACAGGCGCACCGGTGCTTCACCCGGGTAGTCCGCCAGTACGGCGAGGACCATGTTCCGCACCGCAGGGCTGGAACGCAGGCAACGGCTGTCGATGTACTGCCCTATGAACTGGCGAACATCCGCTGTCTCGCTGTGTGAAATGAAGATTGTCCGCACGCTGTCGGGGCATCGCTGCTCAAGATCGGGCGCCATGATTGCCTCCTGTGGAATGCTGCCGTCGCTTGACGCCATTGAACGATACAGCCGGGCCCCGTGCCATCAGGCAAACCTGAAAACGCGGGCACGCCTACTGGAACAGGTTGGCCTCCAGGCAGTACGAGATCAGCTCCTGGTCGCTGCGCACATCCAGCTTGCGCATGGCCGCGATCTTTTGCGTGCTGATGGTCTTGGGGCTGCGATTCTGATTGATCGCGATGTCGCGCAGGCTCATGCCCGCCACGAACAGACGCAGGATCTCCACTTCGCGGGTGGACAGCGAGGCCATGCGCTCGTCGATCTGATAGCCGTTGTCGATCACCGAGTTCCGGTTCGCCGGCGCCAGCTTGTAGATGCGGTTCTGGCTCAAGGCTTCCAGTGCGCGCAGCAACTCTTCGTTCACCGTGCGCTTGTCGATCACGCCCGCCACGCCCAGATTGTAAAGCCGCGTGAGGATGAGGCTGTTGGACACCATCGTCAGCACCAGCACGCGCAGCGCGGGGAAGTTGCGCGTCAGGTAGGTGATCAGCCGCAGGCCGTCGCCATACTGGGAACTCTCCGGCATGTTGTAGTCGGTGATCAGGATCTGGGGCTGCTTGTCGTGCAGCACGTTGATCAGTTCGGTGGAGCTGCCCGCTTCGCCAACCACCTCGAAGCGCGGGTCGGACTTGATGAGTTCGCGTACGCCAAACAGCACGATCGGGTGGTCATCGGCGATGACTACGGTGATTTTATGCATGATCGCTCCGGTGTGCACAAAGTGTGGCAAGTCTCGGCCCGGGTCATACCGACCTCATCAAGTCGCAGAGCCGGTCGAGCGCCTGGTGAATATCGTCAATCAAGGTGAGCTGCAGGCTGGGCGCGCGCAGGCGGTGCTCAAGCTCACCGAACAGCCTGGCCAGAGCGTGCGCCTGCACCACCGACAGTGCGCCACTGACACCATGCACTTTGTGCAGGACGTCGATTTGCTCGCCGGCCGCCAGGGCCAGGCGAATGGCGCGGATGTCCTTCTCCATGGTACTCAAAAACAGGTCGCGCATGGCCGGCGACAACACGATGCCCGCTGCCGATGACTCCGCCTCGGCCAACTGCACCGACAGCTCTAGCGACGGCTGGCGCCCGGCCTCCTCGTGCGCCAGCGCCGGGGTGACATTGAGCAGCAGGTTGCGCAAGGTGGTCAGGCTCAGCGGCTTGACCACCCAGCAGGTCATGCCCGCTGCCTGGCAACGCTCGCCCTCGTCGCGCATGGCATTGGCGGTAACGCCGATGATCGGCGCCTTGGCGTTCTGCAGGCGTATCGCGCGCGCCAGCTCGTAGCCGTTCATGACCGGCATGTTGACATCGGTCAGCAGCACGTCGAAGCGGTACTTGCGCCACTGCTGCAGCGCCTGCTGGCCATCGCTGGCCAGTTCCACGGTGCAGCCCAGGGCTTCGAGTTGTTCCTTGAGAATGGCCTGGTTGATCAGGTTGTCCTCGGCCACCAGCCCCTGCAGGCCAAGCGCCGGCAAGTCAGGGGCTGCGCCAGGCGGCGCGGGCTCGGTGACGCCGTTCTTTTCCATCAGCCCGGCGCCGGCAATCGCCCGCACATGATTGGCGCTGACGCGCCAGCCCGCCTCCATCGGCTCGGGAACCTGCGGGCCGTCGTAGTCGCACAACAGGCGCCGGCCGTTCCAGTCCGGCAGCCACTTGCCGTTGCCCAGTACCTCGACCAGCAGCGCCCCGCTGTGCACCTCGTGCTGCGCGGCGCTGAGCACCGTAACCGTGGCATGCCAGCGCAGCAGCCAGCTGCCGATGTTCTCGGCCAGCTCCAGCACGGGCGCACGCACGTACACCTGCACGCCGCCGAGGTCGATGCCAAGTTCTGCCGGCAACGGCGTGTCCGGCAGCACGAACGGCAGGCGCACCGTGAAACTGCTGCCCAACCCCTGTTCGCTGACCACCTTCACCTCGCCGCCCATCAACGCACTGAAGCGGCTGCAGATCGACAGGCCAAGCCCGGTGCCGCTGACAAGGTTGTTCGCGCGGGCCTGGTAGAACGGCTCGAACAGGTGCAACTGCTGCTCCGGGGAAATGCCGATGCCGGTGTCGGTGACCTGAAGCTCCAGCGTGATGTCTTGCCCTTCGCCCCTGGCCACGCGACAGCGCAGCACAACCCGCCCGATGTCGGTGAACTTGATCGCATTGCCCAGCAGGTTGTTGAGGATCTGCCAGATGCGCACCTCGTCCCCTACCAGCTGGTCGGGTATTTCCGGTGCCACGCAGGCATAGATCTGCAGGCCCTTGGCGCGCGCGTTGGCGATGTGCGCGGACATCACGTCCTCGATCAGGCCCAATGGCGAAAAGGCCACCGACTCAAGGGTGAGTTGACCCGACTCGATCCTGGACACATCCAGCACATCGCTGATCAGTTGCAACAATGTGGAGGACGAGCGCTGGATGATGCTGAGGTAATCCATCTG
Organism: Pseudomonas sp. MF6396; assembly: GCF_002018915.1. NCBI lineage: Bacteria > Pseudomonadati > Pseudomonadota > Gammaproteobacteria > Pseudomonadales > Pseudomonadaceae > Pseudomonas > Pseudomonas sp. MF6396. The sequence goes on from NZ_MVOK01000016.1 coordinate 96,107, forward strand.
GCGCTGGTCGAGGCCGGTCAGGCCGAGCAGCTCCAGGGTGCCCAATACGCCGTACAGCGGGGTGCGGATCTCGTGGCTCATGGTCGCCAGGAAGAGGGTCTTGGCTTCACTGGCCTTGTCGGCCATGGACTTGGCCTGGCTCAAGGCCACCGCGCGTTCCAGGTGTTCGGTGACGTCGGTGAACGCGCACAGCAGAACCCGCTGGTCCTGGTAGCGGGTCGAGGAGAAACTGAGCCGGAAACAGCGACCCTGCAGCACCATGCTCGCCTCGCCGCACAGTTCGATGCCGGGTTGGCGCGCCATCTCGACGATGGACTGCGCCACTTCGCGACTGTCCTTGGCACGCTGATTCTCCACCACCACCTGGAGGTCGTGCAGGCGGATGACAATCAGCCCGGCAGGTGCACTTTCGATCACCGCCAGGCTGAACGCCTGGCTGTCGAGCAGCTCGCTCCGGGCCTGGCGAGCCGGCGCGATGACCTGCCGGCGATAGTGGTAGTACAGCCACCCCAGCAGGGCACTGAGCAACGCGAATGCCAGCACGATGCGCAGCAGCGGTAAATTCGCCCCACGGATGAAGCTGACGCAATCGACGCAGTACTGCGCTGCCCATTGCTCGTGGGTCATCGCCAGCAGGAAGATCAGGGCAATGCCAAGCAGCAAGCCGATACCGAGGCGTAGGGAGCTTCTGGCCAACGACGTCACTCTCGCCTCTCTTCACGCTGGCAGTGCTGCAGGCAGGTGAACAGCGCACCGAGGCCGAAGGGTTTGACCAGCAGCTGCTGCATGCCTACCGCCAGGCACCGATCGCCCTCGTCGCGCATGGCATTGGCCGTGGCACCGATGATGGGCACCACGCAGCCTTGACGACGAAGGGCCTTGGCCAGGTCATAGCCGTTCATGCGTGGCATGTTGATGTCGGTGAGCACCACGTCGAACACCTCGTTCTGCCACAGCGCCAGGGCCTCATGCCCATCGCGGGCCAGGCCCACGCTGCACCCCAGCTCTTCCAGCTGGTCCTTGACGATCAGCTGGTTGATCACATTGTCTTCGGCGACCAGTACCCTCAGGTCCAGTTGCCGGGTGATCTCGTGCTCGATCCGGCCAGGCGCCGGGGGGGCGATGCCCTGGGCCTGGCTGACGGCCGCCAGCAGCCCGTTCAGGTCGTTGAGCTTGACCCGCCAGTAGCGTTGCTGCGACGGCGGCTCGCACTCCTGCGGGCATATCACTACACGCGGCCCGCTCCACTCCAGCAGGACGGGGTGCGCGGTGTGCGGGTGGGCCTCCACCAGCAGCACGTCATGCGCGGCCTGGATCTCGGGTGGCAGCCCGATATGGGTCTGCGCGCCCCAGCGCCGCAGCCAGCCACTGACGTATTCGGCCATTTCCAGCACCGGGGAATGCACGTAGATCATCTCGTCGGCCAGGCGCGGCGTGTCGCTCGCCGGCATCGGGTACGAGCGCCCCAGCGGAATGCTCAAGGTAAAGCTGCTGCCCAGGCCCACGGCGCTGACCACGCGGATGCTGCCGTTCATCAAGGCGGCCAGGCGCTGGCAGATGGACAGGCCCAGGCCGGTGCCGGGCACCACGTTGGTCTTGGTCGAGGACTGGTAGAACGGCTCGAACAGCAAGGCCTGGTCATCCGGGGCAATGCCCGGGCCGCTGTCGCTGACCTGCCAGAGGATGTCGGCCCGTTCCTCGGTCATCGAGCCGACCTTGGCACGCAGTACGATCTGCCCGCTCTCGGTGAACTTCACCGCATTGTTGAGCAGGTTGTTCAGCACCTGGCGAATGCGCGTTATGTCGCCGCGCAACAGCGCCGGCATGTACGGGTCGACGAAGGCATACAGATACAACCCCTTGCTGCGCGCAGCACCGGCGTAGCTCTGGGTCACGTCGTGGATGAGCTCCAGCGGCGAGAACTCACTGGCCTCCAGGGCCAACTGACCGGCTTCGATCTTGGCCACATCGAGAACATCGCACACCAGGTTGAGCAGCGCTGCCGAGGAACTCTCGATGGCGTGCAGGTAGTCTTTCTGCGGCCCCCTCAGCTCGGTACGGGCCAGCAGCTCCAGGGTTCCGAGCACGCCATACAACGGCGTGCGTATCTCGTGACTCATGGTCGCCAGGAACAGTGTCTTGGCTTCGTTGGCGGCATCGGCCATCTGCTTGGCCATGGTCATCGCGGCCTCGGCCTGCTTGCGCGTACTGATATCGCTGAAGGCGCAGAACAGCACGTCCTCGCCGTTGTAGCGGGTGCGCACGAAACTCAGGTGCAGGTGGCGACCGTCGCCGGCCTGGAACTCGTCGGACTGGACAATTTCGCGGTCGCTGAAGGCTTGTTCGATCCAGCCGTGGCACAGGCGCTCGCGCTCCTTGCACTCGCCCAGCCACTGCTGCGACAAGGTGTTCTCCAGTACCACCTGGCCATCCGCGCGGCGCAGCACGCACAGCGCCACCGGGGCGGTCTGGATGATCGCGCGGTTGAACGCTTCACTTTCGATCAGTGCATCGATGCGCTGGGTTGCCGGGGTGATCAGGCGCCGTTCGACGCGCGTCACCAGGCGCCCCACCAGCACGCCGATCAGCAGGATGAGGGCGCTGGCAGCCAGCAACGGCCACCACAACACCTTGAGCAAGGCCTCCAGCCCGATGGCATAGAACAGTTTCCAATCCGAGTAGCCCAGCTTCTTGCGCATCACCAGCTGGTCGGGCCAAAAGCCTTCCCCGGAGAAGCCGAAGTCATGGCCTGTCTCCAGCTTCGGCAAGGGCAGCGACGGGTACACGCTCGACACGCTGCGCATCATCACATCGCCTCTGGGGTTGAGCATCATGAACTGCCCTGCCGCGTCATCGTGCAGCGTGCTGGCCACGTCGCTGGCATCCATCTCCATGCCGAGCCAGCCCGATCGGGGCTGGTGGAAATCCACCCGCACGAACAGATACAGCCGCAGCGTCGACGCCTGCTGATCGCTGAGCCAGACCGCCTGGTCCGCCTCGGGCAGGGTGGGATCAATACGCTGCAGGCGGCTCAGCACCGCGCCAGGGATCGGCGTATCGAAGCTGACCGTGCGGTTCAGGTACACCACGCGGGCCGCCACCTGATCGGCGACGTACAGCAGGTTGATGCGGTTTGTCGTGAGGAAATCCACCATGCGCCCGGACAACTGCAGGTCCCAGCGGAGATCGTCACCGGGCTGTCGGTGGCCGACCTGCTGCGCCACCGCGAACTGTTGCCCAGGTGGCTTCGCCACCGCCGACAGCGCGAGGCTCTTGAGCAGCGCCTCGCGCTGGGTGAAGAACACCCGTGCATTGGCGATGGCATCGCTCATGAGCCCCTGACGACGGGAAACTTCGTTCCTGAGAATCGAGCTCAGGGAAATGATCGCACCCACCACCATGCCCAGCACCAGCAACTGGGCGAACAATCGCAGCAGCCGGCGCACAGCCTTGGGGGTGGAGAAGAACGAGTCGGTGGGTTGCAGGAAATGCTTCAATTTCATGGCGCCAGCTTAAGTGCCCTTTGCTGCGCAGCACTATCAGGCAAGCCTTAAAAATGCGCCCCAGCACAGCCAGGGCGCTTGGCTCAGCTCGATGTACCGCCGCGAATGCGCATGCCGTGGCTGGGGCACGGGCGCGGTTTCACGTGGTGAAGCGCCGGGTCAGGTCGGCCATGGCAATCGCCAGCCTGGACAGCTCGTTGCTTGCAGTGGCCGTCTGGCTGGCGCCGTCGGAGGTCTGCACCGAGTGATCGCGAATGCTCACCAGGTTGTGGTCCACCGAACGTGCCACCTGCGCCTGCTCTTCGGAAGCGGTTGCAATCAGGAAGTTGCGGTCGTTGATCTCGGTGATCGAACGGGCAATCGCATCCAGTGCGGCGCCGGCTTCCTGCGCGATCCCCAGGGTGTCCTGGGCATTGACGCGGCTTTGCGACATCGCCGTTACCGCCTGCTCGGCCCCCGCCTGGATGTCGGCGATCATGGTCTCGATTTCCTTGGTGGACTCCTGGGTGCGGTGGGCCAGTGCCCTCACCTCGTCGGCCACCACGGCGAACCCGCGCCCCTGGTCACCGGCCCTGGCAGCCCGATGGCAGCATTGAGGGCCAACAGGTTGGTCTGCTCGGCAATCGCGCGAATCACGTCCAGCACCTTGCTGATGTTCTGTGCCCTGTTCGCAAGGCCTTCGACTTCCCCGCTGGTGGACTCGACAATCGTTGTCAGGTTCTGGATGGCGACAACCGCCTGGGTCACCCGCTCGGAACCGGTGCGGGTCGAACTGGCGGACTGCTGGGTGACTTCCGACGCGGAGGCTGCGTTGCGCGCCACCTCTTCGACCGCAACCGTCATCTCGTTCACGGCGGTGGCGGCCTGTTCGATTTCATCGCTCTGCTGCTGCAGCCCGCGGCTCGATTCCTCGGCCACCGAATGCATCTGTTCGGCCGCTGCGGCCAACTGGTTCGACGAGTCGCCCATCAGACGAATGGTGTCACGCAGGCTGGCCTGCATGCTCGCGGTCGAGGCCATCAGGTCGGTCAGCTCGTCCTTGCCGGACATCGGCACGACACTGCGCAGGTCGCCTTCGGCAATCCGCTGGTTGATCCCCAGCACCGCCAGCAACGGTACGGTGATGCTGCGCGCAAACAGAACCCCCATCAGGATGCTCAACACCACGACCACGCTGATGATCACGATCACGGTCTTCACCGAGCTCTGATAGATGGCCTCGGACTCGATCCCCGATTGGCGGGCACCTTCGCGGTTGATGTCCATCATCTTGCCGATAACGACCTGCAGGCTGTTCGCCAGCGGCCGAGTCGTCTGGTTTAGGTACTCGGTGGCTTCGGCGGCGTGGTCGGCCTGCACCCGCTCCAGAAAGCTGTCCAGCTGCCCTATGTAGTTGGCGATCCCTGTCTTGACATCGTCGTAGGCCGCTTGTTCGTCCGGGCTGGACACCTGGTGACGATAGTCGGTGACCGCCTTGTCGAGCTCGCTGCGTGCACCGGTGATGGTCTCGATGGACATCTTCCTGATCGCTGGGTCATCGGTACTGAGGAGGCGATAGCTTTCAAGCCGCAGGCGCAGCACCAGCGCGTCGATCGCGCCTCCCTGGCGCACACTTTCCATCCAGTTCTTCTCGATTTCCAGGGCAGCGGCACGCACCCGGCCCATTTGCATGATGGAAACCACACCCAGGACAATGACCAGCACGTTCAATACGAAAAACACCAGTATTGCTCGATGGCCCAGCCTGAAATTTCTAAGCAGCATGTTCAATCCCTCATAGAAACAAGCAGAAAATCGGAGGCACCCGACTCCGCGTCGTTGCTGGTGGGGACTTTAATGAGGGCGTTTGAAATAGCCTATCAGGCAAGCCTGAAAACGGGCCTGCACACCGCCCTCCGATGATCGGCGATCGAGGTACGCCCACACTCCGAGCGGCCAGGCTCCCTTGCGTGGCGGTGGCAGCCGCTAGTTGAACAGGCGTTGCAACTCCGTCGGCGGCAAGGGCCGGCTGAGCAGGTAACCCTGCGCGTAATGGCAGCCCTGGCCCACGATGAAGTCCAGGTGGTCAGCCTCCTCGACGCCTTCGGCAACCACTTCGAAGCCCAGCTCGCACCCCAGCCCGATGATTGCACGACAGATGGCGTGCAGCTTGCCGCTCTGGGGCTGGCCGCTGACGAAGCTCCTGTCGACCTTGAGGATGCTCAATGGAAAACGCAGCAGGCAACTCAGGGCTGAGTAGCCGGTGCCAAAGTCATCCAGCGCCAGCCGCACGCCCATGCTCACCAGTTCATCGAGGCAGGCCTTGACCTGGGCACTGTCGCTGACCCACTGGCTTTCGGTGATTTCCAGGATCAGGCTCGCCGGCGGCAGCCCGCAGGCCTGCAGAACGCGCCGCACCGAGGCGGCGAAGCCGACCTGCTCCAGCTGCAGGCTGGAGACGTTGACCGAACAGTGCAGCTGCCCCTGCCCGGCCAACTGCCAGTCGCGGACCTGTCGACAGGCGCGCTGCAGCACCCACTCGCCAACCGGTACGATCTGCCCGGTGGCTTCAAGGGTGGGGATGAACGACAGCGGCGGCACCAGTTGCCCGGCAGATCGCCAGCGCAGCAGCGCCTCGACACCCGCGATGTAGGGGCGGCCCTGATCGACGCGGTAGAGCGGTTGATAATGCAGTTCGAACTGATCCCGCTCCAGGGCCCTTCCGAGGTTCGACTGCAACGACGTACTCGCGACGGGCGTCGAGACCACGTAAAGCGCCGACTGATTCATCACTCACCCCTCCCACGCAGGCGTGCCATAGCCCATCCACCGCTTCGAAAGACTCCTCCAATCAACAGGCTTGCCGTCAGAGAACGTCACTCCCGTGACAGGCCAATGTTCAGGCACATGCCGCAGCGCGGACCATCAGCAGATCCTTAAAAATGCGCGTGGGCTCAGGCGGTGTGCTGCTCCCCCGCGCGCCTGAGCAGTTGCTTGCAGCGCTCGGTCAGGTGCACCACGCGCAGGTGCTTGCCGGCCTTGGCATAGCGCTCGCGCAGGGTCTTGATGGCAGCGATCGCCGAGTAGTCGACCACCCGCAGGTGGGCGCAGTCCAGGGTCACCTCGGCCGGGTCGTCGGCCGGGGTGAACTGGTTCAGAAAGGTGGTGACCGACGCAAAGAACAGGGTGCCGTGCACGCGGTACAGCTTGCTGCCATCGGCGTGCACGTCGCTGTCGGCGTACAGCTCGCGGGCCTGCTGCCAGGCAAAGTTCAGGGCGGCGATGATGATGCCGAACATCACGGCAGCCGCCAGGTCGGTGAACACCGTGACCACGGTGACCGCCACGATGGTCAGCACGTCGTTCACCGGCACCTTGTGCAGCACCCGCAGCGATGCCCAGGCGAAGGTCTGCTGCGCCACCACGAACATCACCCCCACCAGTGCCGCCAGCGGAATGCGCTCGATCAGCGGCGCGAGAAACAGCACGAACATCAGGATCATCACCCCGGCCACGACGCCCGACAGCCGGCCGCGCCCGCCGGAGCCGAGGTTGATCACGGTCTGCCCGATCATCGCGCAGCCGCCCATGCCGCCGCACAGGCCCGAGACCATGTTGGCCGCGCCCAGCGCCACGCATTCGCGGTCGGGGTGGCCGCGGCTCTCGGTGATTTCGTCGGTGAGGTTGAGGGTGAGCAGGGTTTCGAGCAGGCCGACCATGGCCATCAGTACTGCGTATGGCGCGATGATGCGCAGGGTGTCGAGGGTCCATGGCACCTCGGGCAGGGCCAGGCCCGGCAGGCCGCCGGCAATGTGCGCCATGTCGCCCAGGGTGCGGGTGGGCAGGTCGAACAGGTACACCAGCAGGCCCACGCCGAGAATCGCCACCAGCGCCGGCGGCACGGCGCGGGTCAGGCGTGGCAGCACGTAGACGATGGCCATGGTCAGTGCCACCAGGCCGAGCATCAGGTACAGCGCATTGCCGGCAAGCCAGGCCTGGCCGGACTTGAAGTGTTCGAGCTGGGCCAGGGCAATCACGATGGCCAGGCCGTTGACGAAGCCGAGCATCACCGGGTACGGCACCAGGCGCACCAGCTTGCCCAGGCGCAGCAGGCCGAACAGCAGCATCACCAGCCCGCCCAGCAGCACCGTGGCCAGCAGGTATTGCACGCCGTGCTGCACCACCAGCGCGACGATCACCACCGCCATCGAGCCGGCGGCGCCGGAAACCATGCCCGGGCGCCCACCGAACAGTGCGGTCAGGGTGCAGATGATGAAGGCGCCGTACAGGCCCATCAGCGGGTTGAGGTGCGCAACCAGGGCGAAGGCGATGCACTCGGGCACCAGGGCGAAGGCGGTGGTGAGGCCGGCGAGCACGTCGGCGCGCACGGGGGCGAGTCGGAAGGGTTTGCGTGTGGGCTGCATCGGGGTTCCAATCGGCAGGGCATCGCCTGCGGGGGTGACAGGGCATCGAGGGGGTGCAAAAGGTTGGCTAGCTTACCTCAAACACAAACGGCGTCGCAGCCATCGCGGGGCAAGCCCGCTCCCACAGGACTGTGCAGAGCCTGTGGGAGCGGGCTTGACCCGCGATGAAGGGGACACCCTCATCGCACCCGGTCGCGGCTCTGCACCGCCAGGTCCAGGGCCTTGTGCATGTCCAGCCGCGCCGAGCGGCCGACGTCCTTGTCATTGAGCTGGTAGTTGCGCTCGGACGGCAGGATCGGCGCGGTCAGGTCTTCGGCGTCCATCGGCTCGAAGTCGCCCTCGCCGCCCAGGGTCATGGCGCTGCGGCGCAGCAACAGGCGCAGTTGCTCGGGCTGCAGGCGCGGGTTGATCGAGAGCATGGCCGCCACCACCCCGGCCACCATCGGCGTGGCATAGGAGGTACCGCAGTGCACCTCGCCGCGCTGGTCGGCCTGCACAGTGGACGCCTGCACGCAGGCGGCGGCGGTGATGTCCACGCGCGCATCGATGTTGGAGGCGGCGCGCTTGACCACATAGGCCGGATCATCCACCGCCACCGGGCGCTCGCTGCGCTGGTGCCCGCCCACCACCAGCAACTGCTCGGTGACGAACGAGGACGGCAGGCGGTACTCGTCGGTACCCGAGTACGACGCGCCATTGCCCGCCGAGTTGATCACCACCACGTCCTGGTGCTCCTTGCGCAGCCACAGGAAGAACTCCTCCAGCAGCTCTTCATAGCCGCTCATGGCCAGGCCCGAGCGCACCAGCGAGTCGACCTCGTCGCCCTCGACGTTCTTCGCCCCCACCCGGTGGATGCCCCAGCTCCAGTTCAGCACCCGCACGCCGTCCTCCACCAGGTTGACCGAGGCGGCGATGTTGGCGGTGATGCCGGCGTCGGAATTGCGCTCCACGATCACCTCGAAGCCGGGGCTGGCCGGGTCGAGCCCGCGCAGAAAACCGGTATTGCCGCCCTGCTCCCAGCGCGCGGCGAGCACCCCGGCCACCGTGCTGCCATGCCCGTCGGGCTTGTCGGCGTCACGCGCGTACAGGCAGGTGCGTGGTCGCTCGCCGCGGCACGGGCCCAGGTAATCGGCGAAATCGGGGGCGTCGAAATCCACGTCGCGCTCGATCACGCCGATGCGAACCGGGCTGACCGGTACCGCCGCATCGCGGGCAGGGATGCGCCGCTGGTAGAAGTTGACCGCGTCCATGAAACGGTTGGCGGCCCACTCCTCGCCGCCGGGCCGGGCCTGCGCATCTGCGGATTCGCGCTCCTCGCCCTTTTCCGGCGCGGACTCCTCGATCACCACGGCGTCCACGCTGACCTCGCTGCCCAGGCGCAGCACCATGGCATCGCGCTGCACCAGGTCACTGACCGGCAGGCGCAGCTGGTAGACGTTCAGCGGCGCGATCGCCCCCACCACCTTGGCGCCGTACTTGTCGGCCAGGCGCCGGGCCTCCTGCAGGCCGTCGTGGCGCTCTTCGATCAGCAGGCTGACCAGGTCGACATAGGTGGTCAGGCCGTCCATGTTCTTCGCCACCTCGCCCGGCCCGGCGGGCACCACATGGCTGGCCTTGAGCGACAGCCACACCGGGTTGCTGGCCTGGCCGCCCGCGTCCTGCAGCCACAACGGGCCGCTGTCCAACCGGGCCGTATCGAGGTTCAGGCGCAGCGTATCGCCATCGCGGGTGACACAGGCGGCGGGCAGCACGTGCCCGTCCAGATGCACCCCGGGCGTGCCCTGCGCCAGGCCGCGGGTGCTCACGCACCACTGCTGCTGCACCGCGCTCAGCACATCGCCACAGCGCTGCAGGCCGGTGATGCGCAAGGGCTCGGCGGCGATGGCCAGGGTGCTGGCCAGGGCCAGCAGGGCGAAACCGGGTGCAATCAGGTGGGGCAGCATGGGCGACTCCGTTGCAGGGTGGCAGGCAATGACCATCCGACCGGCTGGCGCAGGTCATCGTTCAGCGGGGCAAGGCTTGACCCCGCGTTTGCGCGCCGCGCATGCTTCGGCCTCCACGACTTTCAAGGAACGACTGCATCATGAAGCTGGAAACCTTGGCGATCCATGCGGGCTTCAGCCCCGATCCGACCACCAAAGCGGTTGCGGTGCCGATCTACCAGACCACCTCGTTCGCCTTCGATGACACCCAGCATGGTGCCGACCTGTTCGACCTCAAGGTGGCCGGCAACATCTACAGCCGCATCATGAACCCCACCAACGATGTGCTGGAACAGCGCATGGCCGCGCTGGAAGGCGGCGTGGGCGCACTGGCGGTGGCCTCGGGCATGGCGGCGATCACCTACGCCATCCAGACCGTGGCAGAGGCCGGCGACAACATCGTCTCGGTGGCCAAGCTGTATGGCGGCACCTACAACCTGCTGGCCCATACCCTGCCGCGCTTCGGCATCCAGACCCGCTTCGCCGCCCATGACGACATCGCCGCCCTCGAGGCGCTGATCGACGACAAGACCAAGGCGGTGTTCTGCGAGTCGATCGGCAACCCGGCCGGCAACATCGTCGACCTGCGCGCGCTGGCCGATGCCGCGCACCGCCATGGCGTGCCGCTGATCGTCGACAACACCGTGGCCACGCCGATCCTGTGCCGCCCGTTCGAGCACGGCGCCGACGTGGTGGTGCACTCGCTGACCAAGTACATCGGCGGCCACGGCACCAGCATCGGCGGCATCGTGATCGACTCGGGCAACTTCCCGTGGGCCGACCACAAGCAGCGCTTCGCCCTGCTCAACACCCCCGACCCGTCCTACCACGGCGTGACCTACACCGAGGCCTTCGGCCCGGCGGCGTTCATCGGGCGCTGCCGCGTGGTGCCGCTGCGCAACACCGGCGCGGCGCTGTCGCCGTTCAACGCCTTCCTGATCCTGCAGGGGCTGGAGACCCTGGCCCTGCGCATGGAGCGTCACACCGAGAACGCCCTGAAGGTGGCCCACTACCTGCAGGGTCACGAGCAGGTGGCGTGGGTCAAGTACGCCGGCCTGCCGGACCACCCCGAGCACGCGCTGGCGCTGCGCTACACCGAGGGCAAGCCGGCGTCGATCCTGTCGTTCGGGATCAAGGGCGGCCAGGAGGCCGGTGCACGCTTCATCGACGCACTCAAGCTGGTGGTGCGCCTGGTGAACATCGGCGATGCCAAGTCGCTGGCCTGCCACCCGGCCTCCACCACCCATCGCCAGTTGAACGACGAAGAGCTGGAAAAGGCCGGCGTGCCGCGTGACATGGTGCGCCTGTCGATCGGCATCGAACACAGCGACGACATCCTGGCCGACCTGGCCCAGGCACTGGAAGCGTCGCGCGGCTGAGGCATCGGCGGGCAGGCAAGCGCTACACATTCATCTGTATATCCATACAGATAAACCTTGCCTGCATCGCCAATCCTGCGCATTCTAGGGCCCATCACAGCCCGACCAAGAGCTCACTCGGCCATGCGCCTGTACCTCTGCGAAAAACCCTCCCAGGCCAAGGACATCGCCAAGGTCCTTGGCGCCAGCCGCCGCGGCGACGGTTGCTGGGTCGGCACGGGTGTCACGGTGACCTGGTGCATCGGCCACCTGCTCGAAACCGCCCCGCCCGACGCCTACGATGCCCGCTACAAGCGCTGGTCGCTGGCCGACCTGCCGATCATCCCGGCGCAATGGAAAATGCTGGTAAAACCCAGGACGGCCGCCCAGTTCAAGGCGGTCAAGCGCCTGCTCGGCGAGGCGGCCGAACTGGTGATTGCCACCGACGCCGACCGCGAGGGCGAAATGATCGCCCGCGAGCTGGTGGAGCACTGCCGCTATCGCGGGCCGATCCAGCGCCTGTGGCTGTCGGCGCTGGACGACGCCTCGATCCGCAAGGCCCTGGCCGCCCTCAGGCCCGGCGCCGCCACCTTCAACCTGTACCACTCGGCCCTGGGCCGCTCGCGTGCCGACTGGCTGATCGGCATGAACATGAGCCGGCTGTTCACCCTGCTCGGCCGCCAGTCCGGCTATCAGGGCGTGTTGCCGGTGGGCCGGGTGCAAACCCCGACACTGCGCCTGGTGGTGGACCGCGACCGCAGCATCGCCGATTTCGTGCCGGTGCCGTTCTGGGCCATCGATGTGCAGTTGCGCAGCGCCGGCGAGGTGTTCAATGCCCAGTGGCGTGCGCCCGACGAGCTGTGCGACGACCAGGGCCGCTGCCTGAACCAGGCGTTCGCGCAGCAGGCGGCTGCGGCCATCCAGGCGACGTCCATGGCGCGCCTTTTGACGCTGACCACCGAGCGCGTGCGCGAGGCAGCGCCGCTGCCCTTCGACCTGGGCACCCTGCAGGAGCTGTGCTCGAAGAAATTCGGCCTGGGCGCCCAGGAAACCCTCGACATCGCCCAGGCGCTGTACGAAACCCACAAGGTCATCACCTACCCGCGCAGCGACTGTGGCTACCTGCCCCTGAGCCAGCACGCCGAGGCGCCGGCGATTCTTGCCGCGCTGGGGCGCGCCGACCCGAGCCTGGCGCCCTTGCAGCCGCACCTGCAGGCGCAACGCCGCTCACGCGCGTGGAACGACGCCAAGGTCAGCGCCCACCACGGCATCATCCCCACCGCCGCCGCGCGCGACCCGGCGCGCCTGCCGCCCAAGCACAAGTCGGTGTACGTGCTGATTCGGGCACGTTACCTGGCGCAGTTTCTGCCCAACCATGAATACGACCGCACCCAGGCCGACTTCGATTGCGCCGGGCAGGCGCTGCGTGCGGTGGGCAAGCAGATCGTCGAGCCGGGCTGGCGGCGCGCGCTGCCCGAAGCCCTGACCCCGCCCAAGGGCCGCGAGGCGCCGGTGGCGCAAGTGCTGCCGGCATTGCACGAGGGTCAGCTGTGCGAGGTGGCCGGGGTCAACCTCAAGGACCTGTGGACCCAACCGCCCAAGCCCTTCACCGAAGGCGACCTGATCAAGGCGATGAAGAACGTCGCCAAGCTGGTGGACGACCCGCGCCTTAAACAGAAGCTCAAGGACACCACCGGCATCGGCACCGAAGCGACCCGCGCCGGGATCATCCAGGGCCTGCTCGACCGGGGCTACCTGGTCAAGCAGGGCAAGGCGCTGTCGGCCACGCCGGCGGCGTTCAGCCTGATCGACGCGGTGCCAAGGGCGATTGCCGACCCTGGCACCACGGCGATCTGGGAGCAGGCGCTGGACATGGTGCAGAGCGGCGAAATGAGCCTGGAAGCGTTCGTGGCCAAGCAGTCGGCGTGGATGAGCAAGCAGGTGGAGCGCTGCTCGGGCATGAGCCTGCGCATTTCAGGGCCGCCGGTGCCGGCCGGGCGCGGCGGCGCGCCGTGGAAGAAGAAGCGCAAGAGCAGCGCCACGGCCGGCAAGCGACCCCGTGCCACCAAAGCGAAAAAAACCGGGGCTTAGGCCCGTGCCGGCTGCTTCGCCGGCAAGGCCGGCCCCTACAGAAACCACCGACAAGGAATGTGTATGAAACTGGGCTACACCATCGTTTATGTACCCGATGTCGAGGCATCGTTGAGCTTCTTCGAGAATGCCTTCGGCCTGAAGCGTCGTTTTCTGCATGAGTCCGGCGATTACGGCGAGCTGGACACCGGGCCAACCACCCTGGCCTTCGCGTCGCTGGAACTGGGCGAGTCGAATTTCCCGGAAGGTTTCGTTGCCGCCAGCAACAGCCACAAGCCCCTGGGCATGGAGATCGCGCTGGTGACCGAGAAGGTCGCGGCGGCCCACGCCAATGCCCTGGTCAACGGCGCCGAGGAAATCAGGGCGCCGCAGAGCAAGCCCTGGGGCCAGACGGTTTCCTACTTGCGCTGCCCGGCCGGGGTGCTGGTGGAGCTGTGCTCGCCGATGGGTTGAAAGCGCTTGGCCAGCAAGGCTGGCGCCTACAGGGGCCGTCCTTGGCAAAGCCTTTGGCTCACGCGCGAATCACTGCCTTGAGCACCGTCTTGAACGTCTCGATCTGCTCGTCGCTGAACGCGGCAAATACCGTGTCCTGCTGCTCGCGCGCAATCGTCCACAGGGCCTCGGTCTGGTCGATGCCGGCCACGCTCAGGCGCACATGCCCGGCCGCCTCGCTGTCGCACACCAGCCCCTTGCGCTTGAGGTTGGCCACCGCCTCGTCGATCTCTCGCGCCGGCATCGCCACCTCGCGCTGCAGGTCGGCCAGGTTCAACCCCGCATCGTTCTCCAGCACCATCAGCATGCGCGCCTCGCTGGTGCGCAAGCCACTGGACAGCTGGCGCGGCTGGTAACTGGCTTGGTAAGCACGCAGCGCCTGGGTCATCAGGTAGTACAGGTTGTGGCTCAGGCGCCCCTGAAAATGGCTGCTGGGGGCCTGCCCCTCTTCGCGTCGGGTCATGCGGGTGTGCGGCAGCACCATCGAGTACGCACCCTGGTGGTAGAGCAACGGCGAACGCCCGCCATCGTCGAACGCTACCACCTTGCCCAGCATGATCCAGTGGTCACCGCCGTCGAGCAGCTGATGGCGTTCGCACTGGAAGCACGCGGCGCAATCGGCCAGCAGCGGTGCGCCCCCCTCGCCCGCCCGGTGCTCGATGCCGGCAAAGCGGTCCTCCCGTGGCTTGGCGAAGTTGTTCGACAGCTCGATCTGGTCGGCGGCCAGGATATTCACCGCAAAGTGGCTGGCGGCCTCGAACACCGCGAGGCTGCTGGAGCGCTTGTCCAGGCTCCAGAGGATCAGCGGCGGGTCCAGCGAGACCGAATTGAAGCTGTTGGCCGTGACCCCGACCTTGTTGCCCGCGGCCTCGGCGGCGGTGACCACGGTGACGCCGGTGGCGAAGTTGCCCAGGGCGCGGCGGAACGCGCGGCTGTCGAAGGCCACGGCAGGTTCAGTAGACATGCAAGACTCCCCGGCTGCCGCCAGGGCAGCCGTACGTTGTTGTTATGGGCAGGGCGCGGTGTTCACACCATGCTCGGGTCAGGCTCCAGGCCCATCAGCTCGCGACCGAGGATCTGCGCGCAGACGTCGTAGTCGGTGTAGGCATGGGCGCCGGTCATGTGCGAGTCGCGCCACAGGCGCTGCATCTCGTTGGCCTCGAACCAGGCGGTGCCGCCCGCGGCTTCGAACAGGCGATCCACGGCCTGGATGCACATCTTCACCGCATAGCCCTGGTTGGTGCGCCAGAACGCCAGGGTCTCGCGGCTGGGGTACTGGTGGCGGGCGCTGTGGTCGGCGTGCTCCTGCCAGGTTTTTTCGAGAAAGGCCCGCGCGGCGGCCACCTGGTGGGTGGACTCGGCCAGGCGCATCAATGCGGGGGTGGCTGCGCCAACCGCGGCGCCGGTGTAGGCGCGCACGCGGTTGGCGGTCTTCTCGCGGAAGGCCTGGAGCATGCGCTCGGCCACCCCCAGGCTGACCGTGGAAAAGCCACTGGCGAAGTACGGCCGGTACGGCGAATAGAACACCTTGCTGTCCGGGTACAGGCCGAAGCCGGCGGACTTGCCTTCCATCATGTCCTTGGCTTTCTGGATGCGGTACTCGGGCACGAAGGCCTTGTCGATGAGCAGGGTCTTGGTGCCGCTGCCCTTCATGCCCGCAGCGTGCCAGTCGTCGCGGATCACGTAGTCGCTGCGCGGCAGCACGGCGAAGCAGTAGTCCTGGGTGCCTTCGGCGTTGGCGCGGCGACAGCCGACGATGGCCCATTCGGCATGGTCGCTGCCGCTGCTCCAGCCCATCTCGCCGCTGAACAGCAGGCCGCCCTCGACCTCCTCGATACGCCCGAACGGCGCGATGCTGCTGCTGGCAGTGGCGTCGCGGTCGGTGCCCCAGATCTCTTCCTGCAACCGGGCCGGGAACATCGCCAGCTGGTGGCTGTGGGTGCACAGCAGGCTCATGGCCCAGGCGGTACTGGCACAGGCACCGGCCAGCGCGGCGATGCAGTCGGCGAATTCGGGCAGGGAAATTTCCAGGCCGCCATACAGCTTGGGCTGGAAGGCGCGGTGCAGGCCGATGCCCTTGAGCAGCGCGATGTTTTCGGCGGGTACCTGGCGATCCTGCTCGGCACGGGCGGCGTTGGCAGCGATGGTCGGCAACAGTGGCTTGAGGTCTTCAAGCAGCGGGTTTGGCTTTTTCATGGAGGGCCCTGCTTATTATTGGATGTCCGGGCCGGGCTGCGAGGTGGGCAGCTGGCGGCGGATGCAGGGCCAGTATGGGATGGGTGTGACGGGGGGAAAATGCACCTTCCAGAGGCAAGGTTGTACTTTTCATGGGCCCCTTCGCCGGCAAGGCCGGCGCCTGCTATCGGTAGGAGCCGGCCTTGCCGGCGAAGGGGCCGCAGGGATCAGCCCTTGACCACCTGCTGCAACCCCTCCCAGAGCCTTGCCACATGCTCGCGCTCGGTGGGCAACGCGCCCACCGACACCCGCACCATCCACTGCCCGTTCAACGTCGCCGGGGTCACATACGCCGCGCCCGACGCATTGAGCCGGTCGGCCCAGGCGCGGGTGTGGCGGTCCAGTGCCTCGCCTTCCAGCCCGCCAGGCTGGTGACGAATGCACAGGGTCTGCAACTGCACCGGCGCCAGCACCTCCCAGCCCGGCGCCGCACCTACCTGCTGTTCAAGCCAGCGAGCATTGCCCAGGTCGCGGCGCAGGCGTTGCTGCAAGCCTTCCACGCCTTCGCTGCGCAACATGAACCACAGCTTCAACGCACGAAACCTGCGCCCCAGCGGGATGCCCCAGTCGCGCAGGTTCTTCACTTCGCCATCGACCGCCGACTGCAGGTAGCTGGGGTTGGTGCTCATCACACGGATCAGGTGCTGCGGGTCACGCACGAAATACAGCGAGCAGTCGAACGCCACCCCCAGCCATTTGTGCGCATTGACCACGATGGAGTCGGCCTGCTCGATGCCGGTCCACATCCAGCGGCATTCGGGCAGGATCATCGCCGAACCGGCCATGGCCGAGTCCACATGCAGCCACAGGCCATGGGCGCGGGCGATGCGGCCGATCGGTTCGAGCGGGTCGAGGGCGGTGGTGGCCGTGGTGCCGGTGGTGGCGACCACCGCGCATGGTTGCAGCCCTGCGGCAAGGTCCTGCTCGATGGCCGCTGCCAGCGCTTCAGGGCGCATGGCGAAGGCTTCGTCGACTTCGATGTAGCGGATGTTGTGCTTGCCGAAGCCGGCCAGCAGCGCGGCCTTGTCTACCGAGCTGTGGGCCTGGGCGCTGGTGTAGATCATCAGCGGCCGGGCCTGCGCTTGCAGGCCACCCTTGACCAGCGCGTAGTCGCTGGCGCGCTCGCGGGCGCAGATCAGCGCCACCAGCGTGCTGCTGGAGGCGGTGTCCTGGATCACCCCACTCCAGGCACCGGACAGGCCGATCATCTGGCGCAGCCAGTCGACCGTGGTCTCCTCCAGCTCGCTCAGCGCCGGGCTCGACTGCCACGACAGGCCGAGCACGCCCAGGCCGGTGCTGAGAAAGTCGCCCAGCACCGAAGACAGCGTGCCGTTGGAGGGGAAGTAGCCGAAGAAGTCCGGGTGCTGCCAGTGCGACAGGCCGGGCATCACCCGCTGGTCCACGTCGGCGAGGATCTGCTCGAAGGGTTCGCCCTGCTGCGGCGCGGCCTGGGGCAAGGCATTCTTCAGGTAGCCCGGCTCGACCTGGGCCATGACCGGCAGGCTGGCGACATTGGCACGGTAATCGGCGATGCGGTCGATCAGTTGGTGACCTTGCTGGCGAAATTCTTCTGGGCTCACGCGCTGGCTCCTGTGGGGGTGATTGCAGTGCCAGCGAGTCTAGGCGCTGGCTGGCCGCTGAAACACGCCGCGCCGCGCATAGCTGCTATGGCGAATCCACATAGCTGCCGGTGACGCCGAACTGCGACTGCTGCCACAGCTCGAACACCTGCGCACGAAACCAGCGGTGCTCGGCCGAAGCCTGCAGGCGCTGGTGCCACACCACCCAGTAGCGCTGGGTATGTTCGACGAACGCCAGCGGGCACCACACCACCGGGTGCAGGCGGCTGAGCTGGCGGGCGATGTGTTCGGGCACGGTGACCAGTGTCTGGCTGGCGCACACCACCTGCACCGCCGCCGAGA
This sequence comes from Pseudomonas sp. MF6396, assembly GCF_002018915.1. Classification (NCBI taxonomy): domain Bacteria; kingdom Pseudomonadati; phylum Pseudomonadota; class Gammaproteobacteria; order Pseudomonadales; family Pseudomonadaceae; genus Pseudomonas; species Pseudomonas sp. MF6396. Next base: position 114,093 of record NZ_MVOK01000016.1, read on the forward strand.
AGAACGGCACCTGCAGGGTGATGCGCCGGGCAAGGCCCTGGCCGCGCAGGTGGCGGTCGATGAAGCTGTCCTTGTCGCCGCCGCCACAGATGCGCACGTGCCCCCAGGCCAGGTAGTCGTCCTGGCTCAGCTCGGCGTGCCGGGCCAGCGGGTGTTCGCGGTGCATCAGGCACACCGCGCGATCCTCGCCGAGCATGCGCCCGTGCAGGTTGGCCGGGGCGCTGTCGAACAGCGTGGTGGCCAGGTCGATTTCACCGCTGGCCAGGCGTTCGAACTGGTCCGGCGACCAGCTGCGGTAGTCGATCGACACCCCCGGCGCCTGCTCGGCCAGGCGGCTGACCAGCAATGGCAGCATGTGTTCGGCGATGTAGTCGGAGGCGGCCAGGCAGAATCGCCGCTCGCAGCGCTGCGGGCTGAAGGCCTCGGGTTGGCGCAGGGCGTCGAGCTCGCCCAGTACCTGGCGCAGGGGCAGCACCAGCGCCTGGGCCCGTTCGCTGAGTACATAGCCGCGGCCCTGGCGAACCAGCAGCGGGTCGTCGAAGGCTTCGCGCATGTGCGCCAACTGGCGGCTGAGCACTGACTGGCTGCTGCCCAGGCGCTCGGCGGCAGGGCTGAGGTTCTTGAGCTGCAACAGCGTGTCGAGGGTACGCAGGTGCGCAAGGCTCAACGAGGCGAAGGTGGGGTTCAAGGCGCGCTCCGGCGGTGTAGTCGCCCTAGGCTAAGGGGTTTTGTGCCTGACGCAAAATCCGTTGCGTGGCCTTCGCCGGCAAGGCCGGCTCCTACAAGGGCACTGAAAGCTCTAGACTGTGCGCTGGTAGAACACGAGGCCCCCATGGATATCGACCTGGCGCGTACCTTCATCGAAATCGTGCGCAGCGGCAGCCTGGTGGCCGCCGCAGAGCACCTGCACGTGACCCAGACCGCGATCAGCGCACGGGTGCAGAAGCTCGAGCAGTTGCTCGGCTGCCAATTGTTCGTGCGCAGCCGCAACGGCGCCAGCCTGACCGCCGACGGCAAGGGCTTCGTGGCCTACGCCAACCAGCTGGTGCACACCTGGGAGGCGGCGCGGCGCGACCTGCCGTTGCCCGCCGGCGGCTACCAGGTGCTGCACATCGGCGGCGAAGTCAGCCTGTGCAACCCGCTGCTGCTGGACTGGGTTCGCGTACTGCATCAGGAGGTGCCCAGCCATGCCATCCGCAGCGAGGTGGGCGACAGCGACACGCTGCTGCGCAAACTGGACATGGGCCTGCTGGATGCCGCGCTGGTGTACCAGCCGGGGTACGGCCCGGGGGTGCAGGTGGAGCAACTGCTGGAAGAGAAGCTGGTGTGCGTACGCCGTGCCGGCCAGCCCGAGCCGTATATCTACATCGACTGGGGCGAGGCGTTCCGCCGCCAGCATGACGCGGCGCTGCCCGAGCACGCGCGCCCTGCCTTGAGCTTCAACCTCGGCCCGATGGCCTTGCAGTACATCCTCGAACACGGCGGCAGCGGCTACTTTCGCGCCCGCGTGGTGCAGAGCTACCTGGACTGCGGCGTGCTCGAACGGGTATTGCAGGCGCCGGAGTTCACCTACCCGACCTACCTGGTGTACGCCCGCGAGCGCGACTCGGCAGCGCTGCAACAGGCGTTTGGCCTGTTACGCGGCGTGGTCGCGGGGGACAGTGACTGGTCCCAGCGCTGGGACCCGCTGATCTAGACCGGCCTGCTCGCGCTGCAGCAGTTGCTGGTGCAGCGCGCCGATCAGGTCGGTCTGGGTGACCACCCCCACCAGTTGCCCGGCTTCGAGCACCGGCAGGCAATGCAGGCCCTGGTCGCACAGCAGCGGGATCAGGGCCACCGCCGGTTCGTCGCTGTTCACGCTGCGTACCGGTTTGGTCATGACCTGTTCCAGGCGCACCGGGCGACGCCGGCCGAACAGCGCGCGCCAGCTGAAACGGCGTGCGGCCATTGCCGAATCGAGCAGGTCGCCGACGCTGACGATACCCACCAGCTGGCGCGCCTCGTCGAGCACGGGGAGGATCTTCAGGCGATGCTCGCCCAGCATCTTGAAGGCTTGCTCAAGCGTGGTGTCCGGGCTGGCGGACTGCACGTCGCGCGACATCACCCGGGCAGCCGTCATGCCGCCCAGGCTGCGCTGCAAGGCATGGCGCTCGGTGGCCAGGATGATGCGCTCCAGGTCATCACGGGTCACGTCGACGAACTCGCCCAGTTCATTCAATGCGCGGTCCAGGTCGCCGGCACTCACCCCTACCCGCTCGCTCACGGGCGCATCCTGGGTACGGTGCAGGTCGGGCCGCGGGGCGACGATCTTGGGGTAGCGCACGCCGGTCAGGCGGTTGTACACCACTGCCACCAGCAGCAGGCACAGGGCATTGAGCAGCACCGGCTCGACCACCTGGGCGCCCAGGCTCGCCAGCGACGGGTCGGCCATCGCCAGGCTGACCGCCAGTGCCGCGCCCGGCGGGTGCAGGCAGCGCAGCAGGCACATCAGCAGCACCACCAGCACCAGCGCCATGCACACCACCACCAGGCTCGCGCCCAGCCAGTGGTGCAGCACCAGGCCCACCAGCATCGCGCAGCTGTAGCTGCCCAGCAGCGGCCAGGGCTGCGACAGTGCGCCCGAGGACACCCCGAACAGCAGCACCGCCGACGCAGCCAGCGGGGCCATCAGGTGCAGGGTGACGGCGTTGCCGAACAGCACGCTGCACAGCCCGCCGGCCACCAGCAGGCCGAGCACGGCGCCAAGGCCGGCCCGCAGCCACTCTTTGGGCGGGATATGCAACGCGGCGGGGATGAAGCGATCGAGCCAGTTGTTCAGACGGCGGGTGGACATGCGACGACCTGGTACCTGTTGAAATAAAAGAAGCCCGCCCAAGACGAGGGGGCTTTGTATCGCGAGGGGGCAATACGCAAAGGGCTCCGTCCCTGGAGATGGAAATCCGGGGGTTCGGATGCGCGCAGTCTGAACAAAAGCGGGGATGGGCTCCAACGCAAAAAAATGCAGCTTGAGTGCAATTATTTTGCTGGATGAGCCGGCGGGAGGGTTATGGCAGGAGCGCAAGGCTGCGCTCCTGCCGCTGAACGGGCCTGAACGGCCGAATCAGCCAAGCAGTGCCGGGTCGATGCCGTCGCAGTCGAAGGCGATGTAGCCACCCACTTCATCGGCCCTACCATCGGTGATCTCGCCGTGATAGGACAGGCCGTTGCTCAGGGTGACGCAGATATGGGTGGGGTCCTGCGGGGCGTCCAGCTTGCCGTTGAACTCGACCGTGAAGCGGGTTTCGCCATCGACCTTCAACCCGATCAACACATTGGCATTGTCCACGGCCTCGGTCTCCTTGCCTGCGTATTCGGCGCTGACGGTCACGGTGGCGGTGTCTTGATACATGCTAGAGCTCCAACGGCAGGAATGCGTGACGCCCACTGGCGCCAACCGGCGGCTAGGGTAAGCCACCAGGCGGGGTGTGGGGAATCCCCGTCGGGCGCAAGGTTGCAATTTGCATGAGGCAAAACGGGCACTCATGCAGGCTGCATGGCCTTAGGACGGTTCGGTTTTACAACTGATTGATTTTGAAAGGATAAATATTTCGTAGCATTTGGCACAGCAACTGCTCTACAGGAGGGGGAAGACCCATTTCATGACTGGAGCACCAACAATGATTACAAGTGCCGATACCTACGCCGTCCCCGCGGGGGACACCTCCAGCCACTCAGGGGTGTCCTGGGCGGCCATCTTCGCCGGTGCCACCGGTGCCGCCGCACTGTCGCTGATCCTTATCGTGCTGGGCTTCGGCCTGGGGTTCTCGGCTGTCTCGCCGTGGCCGGGTGATGGCGCCACGGCCAAGCAACTGGGTATTTCGAGCATCGTGTGGCTGGCGCTGACGCAGATCATTGCCTCGGGCCTGGGCGGCTACATCGCCGGGCGGCTGCGGGTCAAATGGGCCAACCTGCATAGCGATGAAGTGTATTTCCGCGATACCGCCCACGGTTTCCTGGCCTGGGCCTTTGCCACGCTGGTAACTGCGGTGCTGGTGGTGGGTTCGGTGAGCTCGGTGGTGAGCGGCGGCGTCCAGGCCGGCGCGATGGCGGCCTCTGGCGTGGCTGCGGCCGGTGCCGGCGCGGCTGCCAACAGCAGTAAGGCGAGCAATGACGATTCGGCCTACTTCATCGACATGCTGTTCCGTGACGAACGCCCGGTGGCGGTCACCGATGACGCGGCCCACGGCATTGCCGCGCGCATCTTCGTGCGTGGCCTGGCCGACGGCCAGCTGAACGCCGAAGACCGTGCCTACCTGGCCAACGTGATTGCCCAGCGCACCCAGATCAGCCAGGCAGAAGCCGAACAGCGCATCGACACCGTGTTCGCCGAAGCCCGCCAGGCCATCGAAGAGGCCAAGCAACTGGCCGACGCCGCACGCAAGGCCGCTGCCGCCTCTGCGCTGTGGATGTTCGTGGCGCTGCTGTGCGGCGCGTTCTTCGCCAGCCTGTTCGCCATCTGGGGTGGCCGTCGCCGTGATGCCGCCGTGTTCCTGACGGCCGACCCGGTGCGCGTCGACCCCACCACTGCCCGTACCCTCTGACAGGAGATTCACCATGCGCTCGATACTGCTGTTCTTCCTCGGTGTGCCTATCCCGATCATCATTCTGATCGCCTTGTTCATGCATTGATGCACACACAAAGCCCCCGACCCATCGGGGGCTTTTTTGTGGGCGACTGGCACGGCCGATAAATTCAAAAAGGATATAAAAATAACTATTTGTTCTAACTAAAAGCAATAAAAAAATTGCACTCCGCGGGCGTCAGCCTTTACTTTCAGGCCCTACCAGAAAACACCTGACGAACCCGCCTGCGGAGCCCTCACCATGTCCAACAAACCTCCTTCGACCCTGCGCCGCCTGCTGCTTGGCGGTGCCTTTGCCGCGCTCGCCAGCCTGGTACTGCCTGGCCCGGCCGCCTACGCCGAGCCAACCAAGAACCTGCGTATCGGCTACCAGAAGTTCAACAGCGTCAACATTCTCAAGGGCTCCGGCGCCCTGGAAAAAGCCCTGGCGCCGCAAGGCATCAAGGTCAGCTGGTACGAGTTCGCCGCCGGCCCGCAGTTGCTCGAGGCCCTGAGCACCGGCGCCATCGATCTGGGGCACGCCGCCGATGCGCCCTCGGTGTTCGCCCAGGCATCGGGCAAGTCGGTGGTGTACCTGGCCGCCGAACAGCCCTACCCGCGCGGCATCGGCATTGTGGTGCGCGAGCAGGACAAGGTCGCCGATATCGCCGCCCTCAAGGGCCAGCGCGTGGCCACCGGTCGCGGCTGGAATGCCCAGTATCTGCTGGCCGTGGCCCTGCAGGACACCGGCCTGAGCTACAAGGACATCGACCCGGCCTACGTCAACAACGCCGCCGATGCCGTGGCCGCCCTGCAATCGGGCAGCGTCAAGGCCGTGACCCTGTGGGACCCCTTCCTCGCCGCAGCGGAAAAACAACCCGGCCTCAAGACCCTGCGCGACGGCACCGGGCTGACCAACAACCGCACCTTCTACCTGTCTTCGCCAGCCTTTGCCGACGAGAACCGTGGTGTGCTCAAGACCTTCTTCACCGAGCTGGGCAAGGTCAGCAACTGGGCCAACGCAAAACCCAAGGAAGTGGCGGCCCTGCTGGCTCCGCAACTGGGTATCGGCGCCGACGTGCTGGAAGTGGCCAGCGAGCGTCGCAACTACAACGCGGTGGCCATCACCCCCGAGATCACGGCCGAACAGCAGAAGCTGGCGGACACCTTCCAGGGCCTGGGCCTGATTCCCAAGCCGCTCAAGGTCGCCGACGCCGTGTACCCCGTCTCCGTACTGCCTTGACCGCGAGCGATTCGAGCATGTCCAAGCCCATCCGTTTCAACGCCTTCAGCATGAACGCCGCCACGCACCAGTCGCCGGGGCTGTGGCGCCACCCACGCAACACCAGCAGCGATTTCAATCGCCTGAGCTACTGGACCGGGCTGGCCAGGCTGCTGGAGCGCGGACGTTTCGACGCGCTGTTCATCGCGGATGTGCTGGGCGTGTACGACGTGTACCAGGGCAGCCACGACGCAGCCCTGCGCGGCGGCGTGCAGGTACCGGTGAACGATCCGTTGCTGATCGTGCCGGCCATGGCCGGGGTCACCGAGCACCTGGGCTTCGGCATCACCTTCAGCCTCACCTATGAGCACCCGTACCCGTTCGCCCGGCGCATGTCGACCCTCGATCACCTGAGCGACGGGCGGGTGGGCTGGAACATCGTCACCGGCTACCTGGACAGCGCCGCGCGCAACCTGGGGCTGGCCCGACAGCTGGCCCACGACGAGCGTTACGAGCTGGCCGAGGAGTACCTGCAGGTGCTCTACAAGCTGTGGGAGAAGAGCTGGGACGACGATGCGGTGGTCCGCGACCGGGCCCGCGGGGTGTTCGTGGAGCCTGCGCGGGTGCACCCGATCGGGCATGCCGGTGCGCACTTCCAGGTGCCTGGCGTGCACCTGAGCGAACCATCGCCACAACGCACCCCGGTGCTGTTCCAGGCCGGCGCCTCGGCACGCGGGCAGCGCTTTGCCGCTACCCACGCCGAATGCGTGTTCATCAGCGGCCCGACCCAGACGGTACTGCGCAGCTATGTGGACGGCATTCGCCAGGCCACGCGCGAGGCCGGGCGCCAGGAAGGCGAGGTGCTGATATACGCGCAGGCGCTGCTGATCGTGGGTGACACGCGCGAAGCGGCCCAGGCCAGGCTGGACGAGTACCGCCAGTACGTGGATATCGAGGCGGCGCTGGCCTTGCTGTCGGGCTGGACCGGCATCGATTTTTCCAACCTGGAGCCGGATGCGCTGATCGAGTACATCGAAAACGATGCCGGGCGCACAGCGCTGGCCGCCTTTACCAGGTCGGACCCGAACCGGCGCTGGACCGTGCGCGAGGCGGCGGAGTTCGTCAGCCTGGGCGGGCGTGGCCCGGTGCTGCTGGGGTCGCCGGTGGAGATTGCCGACCAGCTGGAGCAGTGGCTGGATGCCACCGGCATCGACGGCTTCAACCTCACCTACGCGGTGGTGCCGGATGACCTGCAGGCGGTGGTCGACAAGGTGGTGCCGGAACTGCAGCGGCGCGGGCGCTATCGCACCGAGTATGAGGCGGGCACCTTGCGCCACAAGCTGTTCGGGCGTGGGGATCGGTTGCCGGCCGAGCATGCGGGGCGGTTGGTGCAGATCTGAGACCGTGCCGTCTGCAATCGCGGGTCAAGCCCGCTCCCACAGGTTCGACGGTTTCTGTGGGAGCGGGCTTGACCCGCGATTGCAGCACCACCGTTACCGCGTGATATATGGCCACTTGCCTCCACGCTATTGACCAGGATCAACAGATCGCAAAATCACACTCCTACACTAGATAGAGGAAATCAGAACGCAAAACAGGCCCACCATGAGCGAAGAATCCACCGTACACCCCCTGCCCCTGCCATCCGCCTCGTCCAACGACAGCAGTTCGCCGGCCACGCCCAAAGCGGCCGTCACTCGTTCGCGCCGCCCACGCGCCCCGCGCAAGCCTGCTCAGGTGATCCCTGCCGAAATCGAAATCAGTGCCATCAGCCACGAGCCTGCCGCGCTGCAGGTGGCCAGTGCGCCGCGTCGCGGCTCCAACGAAGACAGCGTGTCTGCCGCCCTGCCCGCCAACTACCCCTACCGCAACCGCATGCGCCGCGCCGAGTACGAAAAGGCCAAGCATGAGTTGCAGATAGAGCTGCTGAAGGTACAGAACTGGGTAAAAGCCACCGGCCAGCGCATCGTGGTGCTGTTCGAAGGCCGCGATGCCGCCGGCAAGGGCGGCACCATCAAGCGCTTCATGGAGCACCTGAACCCGCGTGGCGCGCGTATCGTGGCCCTGGAAAAACCTTCCGACCAGGAGAAGGGCCAGTGGTACTTCCAGCGCTATATCCAGCACCTGCCCACCGCCGGTGAAATGGTCTTCTTCGACCGCTCCTGGTACAACCGCGCCGGCGTCGAGCGGGTGATGGACTTCTGCACGCCGATGCAGTACCTGGAGTTCATGCGTCAGACCCCGGAGCTTGAACGCATGCTGTGCAACAGCGGCATCCTGCTGTTCAAGTTCTGGTTCTCGGTGAACCGCGAAGAGCAACTGCGCCGGTTCATCTCGCGCCGTGACGACCCGCTCAAGCACTGGAAGCTCTCGCCCATCGACATCAAGTCGCTGGACAAGTGGGACGAGTACACCGCCGCCAAGGAAGCGATGTACTTCCACACCGATACCGCCGATGCGCCGTGGACCGTGATCAAGTCGGACGACAAGAAGCGGGCGCGCCTGAACTGCATCCGCCACTTCCTGCACACGCTGGACTACCCCGACAAGGACCCGAAAGTCGCCCACCAGCCCGACCCGTTGCTGGTCGGCCGCGCCTCGCGCGGGCTGGAGGAAGAGGACCTGGTCAACACCCACTGACCACCGCTGGGGGCGCGTCAGGATGGCGCGCTACCTGCGGCCTAGCGCTTGTTTTTCTTCTTCAGGGCCTTCAGGCGCTTGGCCGCCCGCTCCACCGTGGCCATCTTCTCGGGCCGCTTCATGCGCTTCCACTGCTTGATCTCGTCCTTGCTGCGCCCGCAGCTCACGCACAGCTCGCCGCTGAGCTTGCACGCCGAGATGCACGGGTTGTCGATATCCTTGGCCATGCTGCGCGCTCAGCGCCCACCGCCCAGGTCGATGAAGCTGCCGGTGGTGTAGGAGGCCTTGTCCGACAGCAGCCACAGGATCGCTTCGGCCACTTCGGCCGCCTGCCCGCCACGGCCCATGGGGATGCCCGGTTCCAGCTTGCGGACCCGCTCGGCATCGCCGCTGAGGGCATGGAAGTCGGTGAAGATGTAGCCCGGCCGTACGCCATTGACACGCACGCCCTCGCCCGCCACTTCCTTGGCCAGGCCCAGGGTGAAGGTGTCCAGCGCGCCCTTGGAGGCGGCGTAGTCGACATACTCGTTGGGCGAACCCAACCGCGCGGCCACCGATGACACGTTGACGATGGCACCGCCCGGCCCGCCATGGCGGGTCGACATGCGTTGCAGCGCATGCCTGGCGCACAGCATCGGCCCCACCACGTTGGTTTTCATCAGCTTGAGCAGGCGAAACTCGGACATCTCTTCCACCCGGCTCTGGTGGCCGATGGTGCCGGCGTTGTTGACCAGCGCCGTGACCCGGCCCAGTTCCTTGTCGACACGCTGGAACAGCTGGATGATTTCATCCTCGACGCTGACATCGGCGCGCACCGTGATCGCCTCGGCACCCAGCGCGCGCACCTGCTCCAGCACGCGATGGGCCGAGGCGTCATCAGCAAGGTAGTTGATGCAGATGCGGTAGCCGGCCCGCGCAGCGGCCAGCGCAGTGGCCGCGCCAATGCCGCGACCGGCGCCGGTAATGATGATCACGTTGTCCATGGATACTCCTGGCCCCAATGCCGTTCACCCGGCAAGGCTAACGCAGCATGGGGCAGCGGGCAAAGGGCTATCAGGCCTTGGGCTCGGGCTTTTGCAGCGGGTACAGGTGCTGGCGCACGATGCCTTCGGGCAGGTCCTTGCCGAACACGCCGTAGCGGGTCGGCCATTCCTTGCGCGGCAGCTTGAAGGTGCCGAACAGCATGTCGACCAGGGGCAGGTGGATCGCGTAGTTCTTGTAGATGTAGTCCTTGTGCCGGGCATGGTGCCAGTGGTGGTAGCGCGGCATCACCAGCACGTAGTTCAGCCAGCCGCCGTCGATTCGCACGTTGGCATGCGCCAGCACCGCCTGCACGCCCACCAGGATCACGTAGGCATTCATCGCCTGCGGCGAGAAGCCCAGCAGGATCAGCGGTACCAGCACGCCGGTGCGGGTCAGCAGGATTTCGGCGAAATGGATGCGCGAGCCGGCCAGCCAGTCCATCGCGGTGCTGGAATGGTGCACCGCATGGAAGCGCCACATCCACGGCACCACGTGGTAAAGGCGGTGCAGCCAGTACTGCCCCAGGTCGGCGACGAACACCGCCAGCACGAACTGCACCACGATCGGCAGGCTCTGCACCTTGGCCTGCAGCGTTTCGGACACCACCCAGCCGGCCAGCCAGGTGGACGAGGCGGTGACGAAGATCAGGATGAACTGCACCAGCATGTGACTGACGAAGAAGTAGCTCAGGTCGGTGCGCCACTGCGGGCGCAGGATGTTCTGCTGCGGGTCCTTGGCGTAGAGCTTTTCCAGCGGGATGAAGATGATCGCCGAAACCAGCAGCGCCAGCACGAACCAGTCAAGGCCAAGGGAATACGGGGTTTGGCCGATGGTTTCGGTCTGAATGTTGGTGCCGCCCAGAAACACGGCCAGGCCCGCCGCGCTGATGCCGGTGAAGCCCAGGCGCTTGCGCCGGTTGAGCAGGATGTTGAGGGTGCCCAGGCTGAACGCCAGCACCAGCCCGGCCAGCAGCAGGGTGCGGGCGAACTGCTCGCTGTAGACCTTGCGGAACTCGCCGAAGGTCAGCCACTGCGGGAACAGAAAGCACAGCACCGCCAGCAGGCTGAGCAAGCCGAGCATGGCCGACAGGTAGCCGCTGATACGCCCTTCACCGAACCGGAACGGCTCGTGCCCGTGACGCTTGAAGTAGGCCTTGAGTGCCTGCATGGGTCATGTTTCCTTGATTGACTGTGGTACTCCATCACCGATGGTCGCCCTGACCAGGCACGACGCCATCGTTTGGGGTTAGAGGAGCGAGTGCTCCCACAGGTCACGCAGGCAGTGTCCTACCTTACAAATCTGTAATGCAGCGCTCAGTCTGGCGACAGCTTCACCCGGCTATGCTCCAGCCATGAGCCCGGTTACCCTGTTGCACTGACCGACCACCGATCATTCGAGACGCGGGTTGCCCTGACGGCGGCCCCGGAGATCCACGATGCTGAAAAAGAATTTCGTTGCCTTCGGCCTGCTGGCCATGAGTGCGCTGGCCCAGGCCGGCCAGACCATCGATGTGTACCGCGACCCCAACTGCGGTTGCTGCAAGGAATGGATCAGCCACCTGCGCGACAACGGCTTTAGCGTGAATGACCATGTGGAGCCGAACATGAGTGCAGTCAAGCAGCGCCTGGGCGTGGCGCCGCGCCTGGCGTCGTGCCACACCGGGGTGATCGACGGCAAGTTCGTCGAGGGCCATGTGCCGGCCGAGCAGATCCAGCTGCTGGCCAAGCGTCCCGACCTGCGCGGCCTGGCCGTGCCGGGCATGCCGATGGGCTCGCCAGGCATGGAAATGGGCGATCACAAGGATGCCTACCAGGTCATCGGCCTGACCCGCGACGGCACCGACGAAGTGGTCGCCAACTACCCGTGAGCACGGCGCCATGCTGAGCGGCTGGGGGCTGTTCCTCAGCGCCTTTGGCGCCGCCACCCTGCTGCCGTTGCAGTCCGAGGCGGTATTGGTCGGGCTGCTGCTGCACGAACCTGATGCCTGGTTGCTGCTGCTGGCGATTGCCACCGCCGGCAATGTACTGGGCTCGGTGGTCAACTGGCTGCTGGGTCGGGGTATCGAGCACTTGCGCGACAAGCGCTGGTTTCCGTTCAGCCAGGCCCAGCTGGACAGGGCCCAGCAGCGCTACCAGCGCTATGGCCAGTGGTCGCTGCTGTTGAGCTGGATGCCGGTGATCGGCGACCCGCTGACGCTGATCGCCGGGATCATGCGCGAGCCATTCTGGCGTTTCATGCTGCTGGTGACCGTGGCCAAGGCCGGGCGTTACCTGGTGCTGGTGCTGTTGACCCTGGGCTGGGTGCACAGCTGAGCGGCTTCAGCAGAAGCGTTGCAGTTGCATCTCGCGCAGCCGGCTGAGGGTGCGACGGAATGGGAACTCCAGGTAGCCTTCGGTATACAGCGCCTCGAGTGCCACCTCGGCCTCCACGTACAGCGCCACGCGGCGGTCATAGCATTCATCGACCAGCGCGATGAAGCGCCGCACGCTGTCGTCGTGAATCGACAGCTGCGGCAGTTCGCGATCCCCCGCCACTACCCGCTCGGCGCCGTCCTCGGTGCCGCGGGCGATTCTGCCCGGTCGTTGCCGGGCCCCGAGTGCAGGCACTTCGCCCAGCAGAATGACCTTGAAGCGATCACACAGGGCCATGAAGTCCATGGCGGCCAGGGGCTGCTCGCACAGTTCGTTGTAAGTGCACCACACCGCCGAGGTGCTGCGTCGCACCACCTTGACCGTGCGGTAGCCCAGGCTCAGGTCCTCGCGGCTGACCGGTTCACCCGCGCTCGACTGCTCGAACACCTGGCCCAGCGCGCTGGGCTGGCCCGGCTGGCGCACCCAGTAGCGTTGCAGTTCGGCACCGGGATGCAGGCGATGGTCCTGGCCGCCGTCCACCGCCACCACGTGCATGTGCCGCTCGATGGCGGCAATCGCCGGCACGAAGCGTTCGCGATTGAAACCGTCGGCGTAGAGCTGCGCCGGCGGCTGGTTGGAGGTGGCGACGATGACCACGCCGCTGTCGAACAGCACCTGGAACAGGCGACCGAGAATGATGGCGTCACCGATGTCGTTGACGAACAGTTCGTCGAAGCACAGCACGCGGATCTCTTCGGCCAGGCCGTGGGCAAGGGCCTGCAAGGGGTCGGCGGTGCCGTTGAGCTGGAACAGGCGCTGATGCACCCAGCGCATGAAGTGGTGAAAGTGCTGGCGGCGGGCGGGCACCTGCAGGCAGCGGTGGAACTGGTCCATGAGCCAGGTCTTGCCGCGCCCGACCGGGCCCCACAGGTATACCCCACGCGCCACCTCGCCGCGCTCAAGAGCCTCGAAGCAGGCTTGAAGGCAGTCGACGGCATGCTGCTGCGCAGCGTCGGGGACAAAGCCATTGAGTTCGATGGATTGCCGGTACAACGACAGCGGGGTGAGGCTGGACATGCCGGGGGCCTGTGCGGAAAAAGGCCAAGGGTAGCATCAGTGAGGTTTTCGGGGCGTGTTTCGCCTGCAGCAGCCGGCCTTGCCGGCAAAGGACGCGCCGCCGCTTACTGCGTCAGGCCCACCTTCAGCAGCGCACCGTCACTCTCGTCGGTCAGCACATAGAGAAAGCCGTCCGGCCCCACCCGCACATCGCGAATGCGCGCATTCAACTGCCCCAGCAGGCGCTCTTCATGCACCACCTTGTCGCCATCCAGTTGCAGGCGGATCAGCTCCTGGGCGGCCAGCGCGCCGATGAACAGGTTGTGGTCCCAGGCCTTGAAACGCGGGTTGTCGTAGAACGCCATGCCGCTGATGGCCGGGGACTTCTCCCACACGTGCAGCGGGTCCACCGCGCCCTCGACGCGCTTGCCCTTGGCCTCGGGTATCGGCAGCAGCGAGTAGTTGATGCCGTGCGTCGCCAGGGGCCAGCCGTAGTTCTTGCCCGGCTTGGGAATGTTGATCTCGTCGCCGCCGCGAGGCCCGTGCTCGTTGGTCCACAGTTCGCCTGTCCACGGGTTCAATGCCGCGCCCTGCTGGTTGCGATGGCCATACGACCAGATCTCGGGGCGCACGTTGCTCTGGCCCATAAAGGGGTTGTCCTTGGGCACCTGGCCGTCGGGCAGGATGCGCACCACCTTGCCCTGCAGCTTGTCCAGGTCCTGGGCGGTGGGCCGCTGGTTGTTCTCGCCCAGGGCGATGAACAGGTAGCCGTCGCGGTCGAACACCAGCCGCGAACCGAAGTGGTTGCCGCTGGACAGCTTGGGCTGCTGGCGGAAGATCACGTTGAAGTCGTCCAGGCGCAGGTTGTCGCTCGACAGGCGGCCGCGCCCCACGGTAGTACCGGCCGTGTCGCCATCACCCCCGCCTTCGGCATACGAGAGGTAGACCATGCGGTCCTGCTCGAACTGCGGCGACAGCGCCACGTCGAGCAACCCGCCCTGCCCCTTGGCCCACACCTGCGGCACGCCGCTCAACGGCGAACCGACCTTGCCGTCGGCACTGATGATGCGCAGGTTGCCCTGGCGCTCGGTCACCAGCATGCCCTGCCCGTCGGGCAGGAACGCCAGCGCCCAGGGGTTCTTCAGCCCCTCGGCCAGGGTACTGACGGTGAGCTGGCCTTCTTCGCTGGGGAAGGTGCGCTCGGGGGCGGCGGTGGCGGTCAGCGGCAACAGCGCCGCAGCGCAGAGGGAGAGTAGCCAGGTACGTGAAGACATGCAGGGTTCCTTGCAGTGGGCCAAGCGATCAGGGCGTACGCGTCGATTCGCGCGGCGGGCGGGAGGGGTCCAGGCGCGGCGGTACCTGTTCACGGCGCAGGTTCTGGCCGTTGCCGATGCCGCCATTGTCGAGGGTGGGTGGGCGCGGCAGCGGCTGGGTGGAAGGCCCGCGCGGCGGTGGCGTGGAACGCACGGTGCCCTGCTGGGAATTGGGGTTGGCGCGGCGCACCGGGTCGTTGTAGGGATTGCCCGCGTCGGCGGCCTGAACAGGCATGCCCAGTATCAGGCTCAGTGCTGCGCCGGTCAGTGCCGGCAACCATCGGTTCATCGCGTTCATCTCCTGCACAACGTCAGTGGCCCCAGGCGTTGGATAGCCTACGGCGCGAGAGGTTCGCGACGAAACCCGTTGCCGGGCCGGAGATGATTCAGATTGTTACGCTGCTTGCGCCACTTTCAACCGCGCCGGGCATTTGCCACACTGCAGAGACATTTGTCCGGAGCCAAGCCCCATGCCCTGTTTCCTGCGTCATACCCTGCGTGTCGGCCTGGGCCTGCTGCTGGCCCTGAGCCTGAGCGCCTGCGCGTTGCTGCAGGGGCGCGACCCGTTGACCATCAGCGTGATCGGCATCGAGCCGCTGCCCGGCCAGGACCTGGAAATGCGCATGGCGGTGAAACTGCGGGTGCAGAACCCCAATGAAACGCCCATCGACTACAACGGCGTGGCGCTCAACCTGGAGGTCAATGGCCAGCCGCTGGCAACCGGGGTCAGCGATCAGCACGGCAGCATCGGGCGCTATGACGAAGCGGTACTGAGCATTCCGGTGAGCATCACCGCGTTCTCGATGCTGCGCCAGGCCGTGGGCCTGAGCCGGGTGAGCAACCTGGATGGCATGCCCTATGTGCTGCGCGGCAAGCTGGCCGGGGGCGCCTTCGGCACGATGCGCTTCACCGACAGCGGGCGGCTGGCGCTGCCCAAGCCCACCGATACGGCGTGGTAGCGCTGGGGGTCGGCTACTTGGCAGCCGCCATCAGCTTGTTGACTTCGCTGCGCACCATGTTGGCGAACTCCGGCGGCGACATGCCGTCGAGCTCGGCCCGCACCCACTCGGCCCATTTGCCCTTGCGCCGCGGCTTCTCGCTGATCAGCCGCGCGGCTTCGGCCTTGGCCTTGCCCAGGTTCGATTGCCAGAGCTCGAACAGTCGCGACTTCTCGTCCTCGATCTGTGCCCGCTCGGCGAAGCTCATGTTGGCCAGATTGAAACTCATGGGGATTCCTGCCACTTGAAAATGGGGGCTATCTTACACTGTAGCCACCGAGCGCCGCCAAGGCGCTGCAACTTTCGGCGCGCTCAGGCATCCATTGATACAGTGACCATCATTCAACGAGGAAGCGTACATGGCCAGGAAAAGCACCCTTAAAGCCGATGCCGAACAAATCAAGGACCAGGCCTTCAGCGAACTGCAGGCGCTGATCGAAGAGTCTGACAAGCTGCTCAAGGACAGCTCCACCCTGGTGGGCGAAGAAGCCGAGACCCTGCGCGCACAGGTGGGCCTCAAGCTCAAGCAGGCCCTGGATGCGGTGGGCGGCGTGCGTGAAAAGGCCAAGCCGGCGGTGGATGCCACCGAGGATTACATTGGCGGCCACCCGTGGCAGACCGTGGCGATTTCGGCCGGCTTCGGGCTGGTGGTCGGGCTGTTGCTGGGACGTCGCTCCTGACACCCAATCGCGGGTCAAGCCCGCTCCCACAGGCTTGCACTGTACCTGTGGGAGCGGGCTTGACCCGCGATGCATTCAACGCAGTTTCAAGGGGTCCACCACCCCACACGCAATCGCCATCCCCACCAGGTCCGGCAGGTGTTCGGCCTGCATGCGCTTCATCACCCGCGAACGGTACAGGTCCACGGTCTTCACGCTGACCTGCAACTGCTCGGCAATCTCCCGATTGGTATAGCCCTGCACCAGGGGCACGAACACGTCGCGCTCACGCGGGGTGAGGCTGTCGATGCGCCCCTGCACTTCATCGCGCTGGCGACTGCTGACCTGAACCCGTGACGAGCGCCCCAAGGCATCCTGCACGCTGTCGAGCAGCAACTGGTCGTTGTAGGGCTTCTCGATGAAATCGATGGCCCCGGCCTTGAAGGCGCGTACCACGATCGGCACATCGGCATGCCCGCTGACAAAGATCACCGGCACCTGCACGCCCCGGGCGCGCAAGGCTTCCTGCACGCTCAGCCCACCCATGCCGGGCATGCGCACATCCAGCAGCACGCACGCCGGCAACGCCGCATCGCAGGCCTCCAGAAAAGCCTGGCCACTGGTGAACGGCAGCGCCTGCAGGCCCACCGACTCCAGCAGCCAGACGGTGGAGTCGAGCATGCCCTGGTCGTCGTCGACCACGTAGACCTTCGGTTCCTGCATGGAAATCCCCTTGTTCATGCACTGGCCACCGGCGCCAGCCGACAGCACAAAATCAATCCGCCGGTATCACCCGGGTGCGCCTGCAAGGTACCGCCGAACCCTTCGACGATACTGCGGCTCATGCTCAAGCCCAGCCCCAGCCCTTCGGGCTTGCTGGTGGTAAACGGGGTGAAGATGCCGTCCAGCTGCTCGGCGGCCACCCCAGGCCCCTGGTCGGCCACCTGGATACGCAGCCAACCGGCCTGCTGGTCGGCGCTGATCAGCACGCGCGAAGGCGCCCCGGCATGCTGCTCGCGGTTGGCGTCGATGGCGTTGCGCAACAGGTTGAGCAGGACCTGTTCGAGCAAGACACGGTCGGCGTATACCGGCGGCAGGTTGTACACCATGTGCTGCTCGATGGTCACCTGGGCCTGCGCCGCCTCCCAGGCACACAGGCGCACGGCCTCGCGCGATACATCGGCCACGTTGAGCGCCTGCAAGCGGCGCGGCTCCTTGCGCAGGAACGAGCGCAGGCGCTTGATCACTTCGGCGGCATGGGTGGCCTGCTCGGTGATGCGCTGCAGGCCCTGGGCGACCCGCCCGGCCGCCTGCGGGTCACGCTCCACCGCCAGCAGGTAGCGCTGGCTGGCACTGGCATAGTTGACCACCGCTGCCAGCGGCTGGTTGATCTCGTGGGCGATGCCGGAGGCCAGCTCGCCCAGGGTGACCAGCCGCGCGGTGTGCGCCAGTTCATCCTGGTGTCGGCGCTGCTGGCGTTCACGCAGCTCGCGCTCGGTCATGTCGCGAGCCACCAGCGAGTAGTAGCGCTCGCCACCTGCCGCCCGGTGCGCCAGCAGTACCAGCGACACCGGGAACGGCGCCGAGCCGTTGTAGGGCGCCAGCCGCGCCTCGCATTGCCACACCCCTTCGCGCTCGGCGCAGGCCCAGCCCTCTTCGTCGAGGCGTTGCAGGGCTTCTTCGTCCAGCAGCTCGCGCAGGGGCGGCACGGCCTGCACCTCCAGCAGGCCCAGTGCTCGCCGGGCGGAACGGTTGAGGTAGGTGAGCTGGCCGGCGGGGTCGGTGAACAGCACCAGGTCGGTGTTGGCCTCGACCACCTCGGCCAGGCGCCGGCGGTTTTCCTGGGCTTCGATGCGCACGGTGATGTCGCGTGACACGCTGACGATCTCGACCACCGCACCGGTGTAGGTTTCGCGGATGGCGCGGCTGGCGATCTCGAACCACAGGTCGCGGCCATCGCGGTGGCGCACGCGGCAGGTCATGGTCTGGTAGCCGTCCTGCTCCAGCGCCTGGGAGGCCTGCAGCAGCGATTGCTGGCGGTCCTGGGGGTGAAACAGCGACTGCACCGCCACCCCGCGCAGCTCTTCCGGCCAGTAGCCCAGCAGGCGATAGGAGGCCGGCGAAGCATCCAGGAAACACCCGTCGGGGGTATGGCGCGAGATCAGGTCGGTGGTGTTTTCGGTGATCAGGCGGTACAACCGACGTGCCTGGCTGGCCTCGCGCTCGGCCATGCGCTCAACCGTAGCGTCGCGACAGCGGGCCAGCACCTGCAGGCCGCCCTCCAGCGGGACGAAGGTCCACAACAGGATACGCTGCTGCACCAGGGCCTCGACCTCGGCAATCGCCCGCTGCTGGTGCAGGCAGGCGCTCACCAGCGCCTTGTAGTTGGCGGGCAGCAGGCTGCCCACGGGCGGCTTGGGCCAGGTGTCGAACAACGCCTGCACCGCCGGGTTGGCGGCCACCACCTGGGCGGCGGCATCGAGCAGCACGGTGGGTTGCGGGTCCTTGTCGAGCAAGGCCGAGGGAGGAAAGGTCACTTGGGGCTCCGGCTTTTTATAGTATTTATACCATATTGCTATAGTCTATCTTCCAAGTAATATGGAGAACAGCGTAAAAATGAAACACCGAAGTCGGTATACGTACCGCCTTCCAGAAACCTGATCAGAGCTAACAATCAGCCATCGGAGGTTTCAGCCAGCGCCTGATCGCGGCTGCCTCCTGCACAGGAACCGTTCATGTCGATCTTCTCCCAGGGCCTGCAGCCCGCCCCCGTCAACCATGTCGCCCTTTCCCCGCTGAGTTTCATCGAACGCACGGCTGCGGTCTATGGCGATTACCCGGCGGTGATCCATGGTGCCATCCGCCGCAACTGGCAGGAAACCTACCAGCGCTCCCGCCGCCTGGCCAGCGCCCTGGCCGGCCGTGGTATCGGGCTGGGCGATACGGTGGCGGTGATGCTGCCCAACATTCCGGCCATGCTCGAGGCGCATTTCGGTGTGCCGATGATCGGTGCGGTGCTCAACGCCCTGAACGTGCGCCTGGATGCCGAGGCCATCGCGTTCATGCTCGAGCACGGTGAAGCCAAGGTGCTGATCACCGACCGCGAGTTCCACAAGGTGATCGAAGCAGCGCTGGGCCTGATGGCCCACCCGCCGCTGGTGATCGATGTGGACGACCCGGAGTACGGCGAGGGCCGCGCCGTCAGCGACCTGGATTACGAAGCCTTCCTGGCCGAGGGCGACCCCGAGTTCGTGTGGCACTGGCCCGAGGACGAGTGGCAGGCGATCTCGTTGAGCTACACCTCCGGCACCACCGGCAACCCCAAGGGGGTGGTCTATCACCACCGCGGCGCCTACCTGAACGCACTGGGCAACCAGATGACCTGGGCCATGGGCAACCACCCGGTGTACCTGTGGACCCTGCCGATGTTCCACTGCAATGGCTGGTGCTACCCGTGGACCGTGACGGCCCTGGCCGGCACCCATGTGTTCCTGCGCCGGGTCGACCCGCAGAAGATCCTGACCCTGATTCGCGAGCACCAGGTCACCCACCTGTGCGGCGCACCGATCGTGCTCAATGCGCTGATCAACATGCCCGACTCGGCCAAGGCCGCCATCGACCACCCCGTGAACGCGATGGTGGCCGGGGCGGCGCCACCCGCCAAGGTGATCGGCGCGGTGGAGGAAATGGGCATCAAGGTGACCCACGTCTACGGCCTGACCGAGGTCTACGGCCCGGTGACGGTGTGTGCCTGGCATGCCGAATGGGACGCGCAGCCGCTGGAGGAGCGGGCCCGCATCAAGTCGCGCCAGGGCGTGCGCTACCCTACCCTCGAGGGGCTGATGGTGGCCGACCCGCAAACGCTTGAACCGGTGGCCCGCGACGGCAACACGCTGGGCGAGATCTTCATGCGCGGCAACACCGTGATGAAGGGCTACCTGAAGAACCCCGAGGCCACCGCCGAAGCCTTCCGAGGCGGCTGGTTCCATACCGGCGACCTGGCAGTGTGGCATGCCGACGGCTATGTGGAGATCAAGGACCGGCTCAAGGACATCATCATTTCCGGGGGCGAGAACATCTCGACCATCGAGGTCGAAGACACGCTGTACCGCCACCCGGCCGTGCTCGAGGCTGCGGTGGTCGCCCGCCCGGATGAAAAATGGGGCGAAACCCCCTGTGCCTACGTCACCCTCAAGGCCGGTTTCGAAGGTACCCGCGAGGCGGACATCATCGCCTTCTGCCGCGAGCATCTGGCCGGCTTCAAGCTGCCCAAGACGGTGGTGTTCAGCGACCTGCCGAAAACCTCCACAGGCAAGATCCAGAAGTACCTGTTGCGCGACTGGGCCAAGGCGCTCTGACCTTTTTTCACCTTTATTCGGAAACCGTTATGCCTGAGTTCAATGCACCGCTGCGCGACATGCGTTTTGTTCTTCACGAAGTGTTCCAGGGCCCGGCCCTGTGGGCACGCCTGCCGGCGCTGGCGGCCAGCGTCGACGGCGATACCGCCGATGCGATACTGGAAGAGGCGGCCAAGATCACCGGCCAGCTGATCGCCCCGCTCAACCGCAGCGGCGATGAGGAAGGCGTGCACTTTGCGCAGGGTCGGGTCACCACTGCGCAGGGGTTCGTGCAGGCCTGGCAGACCTACCGCGAAGGCGGCTGGGTCGGGCTGGCGGGCAACCCCGAGTACGGCGGCCTGGGCATGCCCAAGATGCTCGCGGTGCAGTTCGAGGAGATGCTCTACGCCGCCAACTGCAGCTTCAGCCTGTATTCGGCGCTGAGCGCCGGCTGCTGCCTGGCCATCGACGCGCACGCCAGCGATGCATTGAAGGCCACCTACCTGCCGGCGCTGTACAGCGGGCAGTGGGCCGGCACCATGTGCCTGACCGAACCGCATGCAGGTACCGACCTGGGGATCATCCGCAGCAAGGCCGAACCCCAGGCCGATGGCAGCTACCGGGTCAGCGGCACCAAGATCTTCATCACCGGCGGCGACCAGGACCTGACCGAGAACATCGTGCACCTGGTACTGGCCAAGCTGCCCGACGCGCCGGCCGGGCCCAAGGGCATCTCGCTGTTTCTGGTGCCCAAGCGCCTGGTGGGCGAGGACGGCAGCCTGGGTGAAACCAACGCGGTGAGCTGTGGATCGATCGAGCACAAGATGGGCATCAAGGCCTCGGCCACCTGCGTGATGAACTTCGATGGCGCCGTGGGCTACCTGGTGGGCGAACCCAACCGCGGCCTGGCGGCGATGTTCACCATGATGAACTACGAGCGCCTGTCCATCGGCATCCAGGGCATCGGCTGCGCCGAGGCGTCGTACCAGAACGCCGCACGCTACGCCCGGGACCGCCTGCAAAGCCGCGCCGCCACCGGGCCGCTGGCCAGCGACAAGGTGGCCGACCCGATCATCGTGCATGCCGATGTACGGCGCATGCTGCTGAGCATGCGCGCCCTGACCGAAGGCGGCCGGGCGTTCGCCACCTATGTCGGCCTGCAGCTGGATATCGCCAAGTACGCCGAGCAGCCGGAGGAGCGCGAGGCCGCGCAGCGCCTGGTGGCCTTGCTGACGCCGGTGGCCAAGGCGTTTTTCACCGACATGGGCCTGGAAAGCTGCGTGCTGGGCCAGCAGGTGTTCGGCGGGCATGGCTACATTCGCGAATGGGGCCAGGAACAGCTGGTGCGCGATGTTCGCATCGCGCAGATCTACGAAGGCACCAACGGCATCCAGGCGCTGGACCTGCTGGGGCGCAAGGTGGTGGCCGATGGCGGACAGTCGCTGGCGCTGTTCGCCAACGAGATCCGCAGCTTCTGTGAAACCCGTCCGCCCCTGTGCGAACCGCTGCTGCATGCCCTGGCGCAGCTGGAAAGCGTGAGCCAGTGGGTACGCGAGCAGGCCACCGGTGATGCCAACGCGGTGGGCGCGGCGTCGGTGGAGTACCTGCACCTGTTCGGCTATGTGGCCTACGCCTACATGTGGTCGCGCATGGCGGCCACTGCCCGCGAACGGCGCGAGCAGGAGCCGGCGTTCTACGAGGCCAAGCTGGCCACGGCTACCTTCTACGTCGAGCGTCTGCTGCCCAGGGTACTGTCGTTGCAGGCCAGCATCCGCGCAGGCAGTGCGCCGCTGTACCAGTTGCCAGCCGAGCTGTTCTGAGCC
Source organism: Pseudomonas sp. MF6396 (assembly GCF_002018915.1). Classification (NCBI taxonomy): domain Bacteria; kingdom Pseudomonadati; phylum Pseudomonadota; class Gammaproteobacteria; order Pseudomonadales; family Pseudomonadaceae; genus Pseudomonas; species Pseudomonas sp. MF6396. The sequence continues at coordinate 136,116 of NZ_MVOK01000016.1, forward strand.
GCGCAACGCTCCAGGCGGGTGCTTAAACGATAAAAACCACGCATTTGCGTGGTTTTTCGGTCAAATATTTCTTACAACTGATAGTCATTCACGATGAACTCGGTTCTCGTTGGCCACCTGCCAAGGGTAGAATGGCCAAAACCGGGAGTATCAATGAACCAAACCAGCCTCAGCGCAGCCGAACTTGATGCCATCACCGATGCCGCTGCGCACTGGTGCATGCGCCTGCATGCTGAGGACTGCAGTGAACAGGAACGTGCCGCCTGCGCGCAATGGCGCGCAGCCGACCCACTGCACGAGCAGGAATTCCAGGCCATGCAGGAGATCTGGCAGACCGCCGACCACCTGCCCCGCCCTGCTGCCCCGGTAATCACCCTGTCAGCCAGGCCCCGCGGGCGCGCCTTGCGTCGGCTGGCCTCGGCTGCGGCCGTGGCGCTGGTGGCGCTGCCGATTGGCGCCTGGGTGGGCTGGGAACAGGGCTGGCTGCCCAACAGCTATGAGCGCGTTGAAAGCGGCAATGCCATCGCCCGCGCGGTGCTGCCGGATGGCAGCGAGGTGGAGTTGAACCTCAACACCACCCTGCGCTACGCCAACTACAAGGACGAACGACGGGTGACGCTGGTCAACGGCGAGGCCTTCTTCAAGGTGCAGCACGATACCCAGCACCCGTTCGTGGTGCGTGCCGGCAAGGGCCAGACCCGGGTGACCGGTACCCAGTTCAACGTTTGGAAGTATCAGGACCAGGTGAAGGTCACCCTGGTGGAAGGTTCGGTGCTGGTCAGCAGCAACAGCAGCGACCCGGACAGCGGCTATCGCCTGGGCCCCGGCATGCAGGCCAGCTACCGTCGCGGCGACTACGAGCCGGCCCTCAGCCAGACCTATGCCCACGACACCAGCCTGGCCTGGCGCGGCGGCAAGCTGATCCTCGACAATCTGCCACTGGACCAGGCCCTGCCGCTGATCAACCGCTACCTGGAAACGCCGTTGCTGCTGGCGGACGCCAGTACCGGCAGCATCCGCATCAGCGGCATCTACAACACCACCGAGGTCAATCGCCTGGTGAGCAACATGCCCAAGGTGCTGCCGGTGTACCTGACGCGCAACAAGAACGGCGATACGGTGCTCAACCGCATCTCGCCGCCCCCGCGAAAAAGCTGAGCCTCGCGCCCAGCTCCTGCGCCCTGGCGCGCTACAGCACCATCGCCGCTACCCAGCCGAACGCCAGCAACGGCAGGTTGTAATGCAGGAAGGTCGGCACAACCGTGTCCCAGATGTGATGGTGCTGGCCGTCGACGTTCAGGCCCGAGGTCGGGCCCAGGGTCGAGTCCGACGCCGGTGAGCCGGCATCACCCAACGCGCCGGCAGTACCGACGATGCACACGGTGGCCAGCGGGTCGAAGCCCAGTTGCACGCACAGCGGCACAAAGATCGCCGCCAGGATCGGCACCGTGGAGAACGACGAACCGATACCCATGGTCACCAGCAGCCCCACCAGCAGCATCAGCAGCGCCCCGACCGCCTTGCTGTGGTCGATCCAGCCGGCCGAGGCCTCCACCAGGGTCTTCACTTCGCCGGTGGCCTTCATGACCTCGGCAAAGCCGGACGCGGCGATCATGATGAAGCCGATCATGGCCATCATCTTCATGCCTTCGGTGAACAGGTCATCGGTGTCCTTCCAGCGCACGATGCCCGACAGCGAGAAGATCAGAAAGCCCGCCATCGCACCGATGATCATCGAGTCCAGCCACAGCTGGATGATGAACGCCGCGGCGATCGCACAGCCGGCCACCATCAGCGTCAGCGGGTTGTAGCTGACCGCCACCTGCTCGACCTGCTCGATCTTTGCCACGTCGTACACGCGCTTTTTGCGGTAGCTGAAGAACACCGCCAGCAGCAACCCGAACAGCATGCCCGCCGCCGGTATCGCCATGGCCTGGGTCACGTTGACGCCGCTGACGTCCACCCCGCTGCGGCTGACGTTGGCCAGCAGGATCTGATTGAGGAAGATGTTGCCGAACCCCACTGGCAGGAACATGTACGGGGTGATCAGGCCGAAGGTCATCACGCAGGCCACCAGGCGCCGATCGATCTGCAGGCGGGTCAGCACGTACAGCAGCGGCGGCACCAGCAGCGGAATGAAGGCGATATGAATGGGCAGGATGTTCTGCGACGAGATCGCCACCACCAGCAACAGGCCGATCAGCAGCCACTTGATCTTGCCGCCTTCGGCATTGCCCTGACCATGGAACATCGACAGGGCGCGATCGGCCAGCGCATGGGCCAGCCCGGACTTGGCGATGGCCACGGCGAATGCGCCCAGCAGCGCATACGACAATGCCACCGTGGCACCGCCACCCAGGCCGCCGTTGAACGCCTTGAGCGTGCCTTCGATACCCAGGCCGCCCACCAGGCCGCCGGCGAGCGCGCCGATGATGAGGGCGATGACCACGTGCACACGGGCCAGGCTCAATATCAGCATGATGCCGACCGCGGCAATTACTGCATTCATTTCATGACCTCTAGAAACCAGACAAAGCTTGCGCTGCGGCGACAGACTGCGAGCGCAGTGGCCGAACGACAGGTGTTTTTATGGGAGGGCGCACACTCTGAAGCAGCACCCGCCACTTGTCAAAGTACGGGGCTAGACGGCTGCACGCGGGTCGCATGCATGACTGAAAACGACGCATTTCAATTGAACGTTTGAATAAAGAAAAACTGCGCCTGGCCGTTACAGTCGTCAGCCTCAATCTTTTTTTGGATCAAAGGACTTCGTCATGTCGTCGAGACAACTTTCCATCCAGTGGAAAATCACCCTGCTGGCCGGGCTCTGCCTGGCCAGCATCGTTACGCTGCTGGTGGGCCTTTCGCTGTACCGCATGGAGCACAACTCCGAGCTGGTCAAGGCCAGCAGCATGCAGATGCTGACCGAAGCGGCCCAGTCGCGTATCGAGTCCCAGGGCGAAGTCCAGGCCTTGAGCATCCGCCGCCAGTTCATGGATGCCTACCAGTACGGTGCAGGCTTTGCGCGCCAGGTGCTGTTTTTGCGCGAGCAGGCCGAAAAGCGCTTTCTGGACGCCTTCGACCTGCGCGAGGACATGACCCGCCAGGTGCGCGCCGCGCTGCAGGCCAACCCCGACCTGCTGGGGCTGTCGCTGGTGTTCGAGCCCAACGCCCTGGACAACAAGGATGCCCTGTTCGCCAACCAGGCCGAGCTGGGCAGCAACGAGGCCGGCCGCTTCGCCCTGTACTGGTCGCAGCCCACGCCCGGCAAGCTGACCTCGATGGCGCTGCCCGAAAAGGACATGACCGACACCAGCATCGGCCCCAGCGGCGAGCCGGCCAACACCTGGTCGGTGTGCCCGCGTACCACGCGCAAGACCTGCGTGATCGAACCCTACTTCTATGACATTGCCGGCCAGCGGGTGCTGATGACCAGCATCGTGTTCCCGCTGATCGTGGCCGACAAGGTGGTCGCCACCCTGTCGATCGACATCAACCTGAACAGCCTGCAGGCGCTGAGCCAGCAAGCCAGCCAGAACCTGTACCAGGGCCAGACCCGCATCGGCATCATCAGCCCGGTGGGCCTGCTGGCCGGCTACAGCCCGGATGCGGGCAAGCTGGCGCAACGCTTCGACCAGGTCGACAGCACCAGCGGCAAGGAGCTGATAGGCCTGCTGAGCAGCGGCACGCCCCTGCAGAGCCTCCACAAGGACGAGCGCCTGAAGGTGCTGGCATCGTTTGCACCGATTCCGGGGGGCAAGCCCTGGGGCGTGCTGCTGGATGTGCCGCAAAGCGCCCTGACCGGCCCGGCCGAGACCCTCAAGAACGAGCTCGACCAGCGCAATACCAGTGGCACCCTGATCGAGCTGGGCCTGGGTGTGCTGGCCGCGATCGTGGGGCTGCTGCTGATCTGGGTGATGGCGCGCAGTGTGACCCGCCCCATCCTGGGCGTGGCCGCCATGCTCAAGGACATCGCCAGCGGCGAAGGCGACCTGACCCGCCGCCTGAACTACGACAAGCGCGACGAGCTGGGGGAACTGGCCGGCTGGTTCAACCGCTTCCTCGACAAGCTGCAGCCGATCATCGCCGAGGTCAAACGCTCGGTGCAGGCGGCGCGCGACACTGCCGACCAGTCTTCGGCGATTGCCTCGCAGACCAGCGCCGGCATGGAGCAGCAGTACCGTCAGGTCGACCAGGTGGCCACGGCGTCCCACGAAATGAGCGCCACCGCCCAGGATGTGGCGCGCAGTGCTGCGCAAGCGGCCCAGGCGGCGCGTGACGCCGACCAGGCGACCCGTCAGGGCCTGGCGGTAATCGACCGCACCACCACCAGCATCGATACCCTGGCAGCCGACATGAACACCGCCATGGCCCAGGTCGAAGGCCTGGCCGACAACAGCGAGAAGATCGGTTCGGTACTGGAAGTGATCCGCTCCATCGCCGAGCAGACCAACCTGCTGGCGCTCAATGCCGCCATCGAGGCGGCCCGTGCCGGGGAAGCCGGGCGCGGCTTTGCGGTGGTCGCCGACGAGGTGCGCAACCTGGCCCGACGCACCCAGGAGTCGGTGGAGGAGACCCGTCAGGTGATCGAGCAACTGCAGGCCGGCACCCGCGAGGTGGTGGGCGCCATGGACAGCAGCCACCGCCAGGCCCAGGGTAGCGTCGACCAGGTCGGTCAGGCCGTGACTGCGCTGCGCCAGATCGGCGAGGCCGTCACCGTGATCAGCGACATGAACCTGCAGATTGCCAGTGCTGCCGAAGAGCAGAGCGCGGTGGCCGAGGAAATCAACAACAACGTGGCGACCATTCGCGATGTGACCGAGTCACTCTCGGAGCAGGCCAATGAGTCGGCGCGGGTCAGCCAGTCGCTGAACAGCCTGGCCAACCAGCAGCAGGGGCTGATGGACCAGTTCCGCGTCTGATGGTGTTATCGGGCTACCCTGCGGGGTAGCTCGATGCTCACCCGCAGCCCGCCCAGCGGGCTTTCCAGCAACCTCATCTGCCCACCCCAGGCTTCGGCGATATCGCGAACGATGCCCAGGCCAAGCCCATGGCCATCGACCTGTTCGTCGAGCCGCGCACCGCGCTCCAGCACCCCCGCCCTGGCATTTTCGGGGATGCCCGGGCCATCATCGTCCACCCACAGGCGATACACCCCGCCCTCTTGCTCGATGCTCAGGCAGACCTCGCTGTCGGCCCACTTGCAGGCGTTGTCCAGCAGGTTGCCCAGCAGCTCGAGCAGGTCTTCGCGGTCCCAGGGCAAGGACAGCCCATCGGGCACCTGATGGCGGATGAGCAGGTGATCGCCGTGAATCATGCCCAGGGTCGATAGCAGGCCCGGCAGTTCGGTGGCGCAATCGAAATGCGCCCCCGGCAGGGCATCGCCGGCCAGCCGGGCGCGATTGAGTTCGCGGCTCAGGCGTTGCTGGATCTGCTCCAGCTGAGCCTGCAACTGGGCGCGAACCTCGGGCAGGTCGTTCAGGCGCTCGCTCGACGCCAGGCTCATCAGCACCGCCAGGGGGGTCTTCAGGGCATGCCCCAGGTTGCCCAGCGCGTTGCGTGAACGTCTGAGGCTGTCTTCGGTGTGTGCCAGCAGGTGGTTGATCTGCGCCACCAGGGGCTCAAGTTCGACAGGCACCTCACTGTCGAGCTGCGAGCGCTTGCCCTGCTGCAGTTGGGCGATCTGTTCGCGCGTGCGTTCCAGTGGGCGCAGGGAGCGTGTGACCGTGATGCGTTGCAGCACCAGAATCAACAGCAGCGCCACCAGCCCCAGGCCAAGGCCGAGCTGCTGCATGCGCCGGAAGCCGTCGCGCACGGGGGTATAGTCCTGCGCCACGCTGATCGAGATCGCCTGGCCCAGGCGCCGGTAGTCGGCACGCAGCACCAGCAGTTGCTGGCCAGCCGGGCCCAGCTCCAGGCCCGCGTGCAGGCCGGGAGTTGGCGGACGGGGCATGTCCATGTCCCAGAGCGAACGGGAACGCCAACTGCCCCCTTCGAAATCGATACGGAAGTAGTAGCCGGAAAACGGCCGCTGGTACGCCGACGACAGGCGTCGCTCGTCCAGTTCGAGGCCGCTGTGGCCGCGTACCAGCGCCACCAGCAGGTTTTCGCTTTCCTTGCGCAACCCCGTCTCCAGGTAGCGCTGCAACCCGACCTCGAACAGCCACAGGCTGATCTGCGCCAGGGCCAGGCCGACCACCACCAGTACACCGACCAGCCCCAGGCTCAGGCGCGCCTGGATCGACTTCACTCGACCACTCCGCCAAAGCGATAGCCCTGGCCGCGATGGGTTTCGATCACGCTGCGCCCCAGCTTGCGGCGTAGGTGGTTGACGTGTACTTCGAGCACATTCGAATCGCGCTCGGTTTCGCCGTTGTACAGGTGCTCGGCCAGGTGGCTTTTGGAAAGGATCTGCTGCGGGTGCAACATGAAGTAGCGCAGCAGGCGAAACTCGGCGGCCGTCAGTTGCACGTCCTGCCCGTCGCGGCTCACGCACTGGCGGCCTTCGTCCAGGTGCAGGCCGGCGGCCTGCAGGGTCGGCTGGTTGGCCAGGCCACGGGCACGGCGCAGCAGCGACTGGATGCGCAGTTGCAGCTCTTCGGGGTGAAAGGGTTTGCTCAGGTAATCGTCGGCACCGGCCTTGAGGCCCTCGATGCGCTCGGCCCAGGAACCCCGTGCGGTCAGGATCAGCACCGGGGTCGACAGCCCGCCGGCGCGCCATTGGGCCAGCACTTCGAGGCCGGGCAGGCCAGGCAGCCCCAGGTCCAGGATAATCAGGTCATAGGGCTCGCTGCTACCCTGGTACACCGCATCTCGGCCGTCGGCCAGCCAGTCGATGGCGTAGCCCTGGCGCTGCAGGCTCTGGGTGAGTTCATCGGCCAGCGGGACGTTGTCCTCGACCAGTAACAGGCGCATCAGTCATCTTCCTCATCTTTGATCAGCACACCCGTGCGTGCATCGAACTTGATTTCACGCACGACCCCTTGCGGGGTGACCAGCTCGACTTCGTACTCGTAGCGGTTGTGCTTCTCTTCCAGCTCCGCCTCAAGCAACTTCGCCCCGGGGTAACGCCCCAGGGCGGAGTTCAACAGTTGCTCCAGCGGCAGGATGATGCCCTTCTGACGTAGCTCCAGGGCTTCATCCTGATCGAGGTCGCGGGCCAGGGCCGGCGTACAGAAGACCAGCAATGCGAGGAACAGCCACGGTGCCGTTCGCTTGCGTGCAGTCATCAGGTGTCCTTGGCGTCCTTGAGTACTTCACCGGTCTTGGCATCAAGGTCCACGTCCCATTCGACGTTCTGCGCGTCACGCAGTTCGACCTTGTACACATAACGGCCGTACACGTCCTCGAGCTCGGAGTCCTTGATGGTGGCACCCGGATGCTTGGCCAGCGCTTTTGCGTTGAGGTCATCCAGCGACAGGATGGTCTTGGCCTGGACCAGCTGCACGACTTCATTGGTGGGGATGTCTTTAGCCAGCGCAACGTTGGCGCTCAGGGCAAGGGCGGCGGTGGCGAACAGGGCAGTCAATGTTTTCATTGTGTCTCTCCATTTAGGATCAATCTTGCTTACGGGTTCAGAATACCGAACCGAACTTAACTGAAACTGAAAACAACTGGCGCCATGATAGCTCAGGCGCGCCCCTGTTCCGTCCACGCTTCTCTATAATCGTTGATCCAGGACAACGAGGCCCTTATGAGCTCAATCCAGATCAAGTTTCCAGCGCTGACACTCAAGGCCGGCACGCGGGCGTTTGCCCATGTACGTGAACGCGGTCTGCAGGCTGCAGACGTGGGGGTGCTACCGGGCGCTGCAGGCGGCCCCAAGGCGCTGGGTATCCAGGGTATCGACCTGGCGCTGTTCGGCCAGTGGCTGCCCACAGCACCGCGCGCGCGCTCGCTGATCGGGGCATCGATCGGCTCCTGGCGCTTCGCCAGTGCCTGCCTGCCCGACCCCGCCCAGGCCCTGCTGCGCCTGGGCCATCTGTATACCGAGCAGGATTTCGCCAAGGGCGTGACCCAGGCCCAGGTCAGCCAGAGCTGTCGTCGCATGCTCGATGACCTGCTGGAGGGCCAGGATGCTCGCATTCTCGACAACCCCCACTATCGGCTCAACATCATGCTGGTCAGAAGCCACGGCCTGCTTCAGCACGATCATCGAGGCCGACTGGGCGTAGGCCTGTCGTCGGTGATTGCCGACAACCTCGTGAGCCGTTCGCGGCTGGCCCGGCACTTCGAACGCGTGATCCTGCATGACGCACGCTGCGCACCGCCGTTGAACCCCCTCACGGACTTCCCTTCGCGCTGTCTGCCGCTGGCGGTCGACAACCTGCGTCATGCCCTGCTCGCTTCAGGCTCCATTCCCATGGTGATGGAAGGCGTGCGGGACATTCCGGGAGTCGGGGCGGGCACCTACCGGGATGGTGGCTTGCTCGACTATCACCTCGACCTGCCCTACAGCGGCGAGGACATCGTGCTTTACCCTCACTTCACCCACAAGGTGGTGCCGGGGTGGTTCGACAAGGCCCTGCCCTGGCGGCGCAGCAATGCGCAGTACCTGCAGAACGTGCTGTTGCTGGCACCCTCGCCGCAGTACCTGGCCCGCCTGCCCTACGGCAAGCTGCCGGATCGCAGCGACTTCAAGCGCTTCATGGGCGATGCCGGTAACCGCCAACGTTACTGGCGTACCGCCATGAGCGAAAGCCAGCGGCTGGGCGACGAGTTCCTGGAACTGGTGGAAACCGGCAAGCTGCACCAGCATCTGCAACCGTTGAAGTAGGCTTGCTGTTAAACTGCCGGTCAGCATTGGTTTTCAGAGTTCTAAGATACCGTGGAAATTTTCAAAGAGTTCACCTTCGAATCGGCCCACCGCTTGCCGAATGTGCCCGCCGGGCACAAATGCGGGCGCCTGCACGGCCACTCCTTCAAGGTTGCCTTGCACCTGACCGGCCAGCTGGATCCGCATACCGGCTGGATTCGCGACTTCTCGGAGATCAAGGCGATTTTCAAGCCGCTGTACGAGCAGCTAGACCACAACTACCTCAATGACATCCCTGGCCTGGAGAACCCGACCAGCGAAGTGATTGCCAAATGGATCTGGGACCAGGTCAAGCCGTTGCTGCCAGAACTGAGCAAGGTGCGTATCCATGAGACCTGCACCAGTGGCTGCGAGTATTACGGCGACTGAGCTGACAGTGACATGTCTGAAAACCACCTCCCAAGGTGGTTTTTTTGTAAGCGTCCGGCCAACACACCTTTCTGATCCCAACGCTTAGGGCGATGGTGGACACCTATTTAAGTGGACACCATTTTTAGCCTTATTAAGCGGATCGCCATGCGTCAACGACACTCTTACC
>NZ_MVOK01000017.1:0-134743 GCF_002018915.1 Pseudomonas sp. MF6396
TTCTTTTCGGTCACTTGATTGACTGCTTGGATTTTGAATTCTTCGGGGTAACGCGGGTTGCTCATGGCACCTCCTAATTGGCCTCAGTTTAAGGCAAAGAGGTGTCTACGAAACCCGGGGCGATTCAGATCAGCAAGCAACCTGGCTCACATGCCTATAAAAAGGCGACGGTGGAGCGGCCGGATATCCCGAACGTGTTGGATCGAGAGTTCACCGTGTCGGCGCCGAATGAGGTCTGGTGCGGTGACATCACGTATGTCTGGGCTCAAGGTCGCTGGCACTATTTGGCGGCTGTGATCGATCTGTTCGCCCGTCGCGTGGTGGGCTGGGCGTTTTCATCGAAGCCTGACGCTGACCTGGTTATCAAGGCTTTGGATATGGCCTATGAGCAGCGTGGTCGGCCTCAAAACGTTCTGTTTCACAGCGACCAAGGAAGCCAGTACGGCAGCCGAGGCTTCCGTCAGCGACTGTGGCGCTATCGCTTCAACCAGAGCATGAGTCGACGTGGAAACTGCCACGACAATGCACCGATGGAACGGTTGTTTCGCAGCCTGAAAACGGAATGGATACCGACCGTGGGCTACATGAGCGCTTCGTTAGCACAGCAGGATATCGGCCGGTTTTTGATGCAGCGCTACAACTGGCAACGGCCACATCAATTTAACAGCGGGCTGGCGCCCGCTGTGGCCGAGGAAAAACTTAACGCAGTGTCCGGGATTAGTTGACCACTACAATCCCGTTTTTTAAGAACCTCACCTACCATCTCCCTCTCGGCACAACCACTTCCCAACGCTCACACTTATTCAAATCCCTAAATTGCTCCTCACCATCCTCTGCAAACCGAACCATGACGGCAGCGACCTCGCATTGATCGAAGCCGATCTGTGGTTGGAAAGACTTGGCGGTTCGCCCTACCACGTTGCCTTGCTTGTCGAGCAGTTGATAGCGGCCAGCCTCTTCCTTCAGCGTCAGGGGATCCCCCTCGCGAAGTACCTCAACCGCCTTGTGTATCCGGGCATGCAGTGATTGACGACCGGCAAAGCCAATATCGATCTCCTTCAGCGTCAGTTGCTGAAAGCGCACTTCCAACTCAGGAAGAGGTTGCCCCTGAAAACCATGTTGCTGAACATCCCTCATCAGACTGCGACTGAATGGATTGCCGTCAGCGAACTCGCACAACGTAAGGGTCTGCTCGGCTCGCGTCATCCCCACGTAGTACAAACGTCGCTCATCAGCCAGCGTATCGACCTGAGCACTCCAACCACCATCCAACAGAACGACATGGCGGAACTCCAGCCCTTTCGCCGAGTGCACGGTGCCAAGACATAGGCCTTCCTTCGGCTGTTGGCGCAATTCACGGGCGTAGTCGTACAACCAGTCGATCAAGGCACCACTGCCAAGTTGGCATTCGCCCAACTCTCCTCGCATTTGCTCAAAGGCTGTCTGGAAAAAACTCCGCCACTCGGCTTCCACCAGTTGATTACTACACGACAAACGCTGCCATGCGTTCGCTGCGCACAAAGCGCCTTCGATTTCTCGCAGATAGTCGGTTGCAGCCACAAAACTGCGCTGCCGAGTAATGGGTAATGCCGTTTCCTTGTCTGCTGCCAGGAAATAAGGAATCTCGTGCTGCTCGCACCAGGCCTGAATTGGCCAAAGATAGCGGTGCGTCCGCGCCAGAACCGCACAACCGTTCCAACTCCCTGGCTCGAGCATCACTAACCGCTCCAACTCCATCATGGCCGCCTGAGCCTGCAGATTACCGCGCTCACGGTCACTCGGGTCGATCAGCAATCTCAGTACCCGGCCCTTGCGTTGCTCATCCTGCTCTTCCCATAGCCCGCCGGCCGGCAGCTCCTGCCGAGCCCTGTCGATCCGGATTGGGTCGGCCTCTTTCAGTCGAGCCGAACTCTGGCCAATGAGCTGGTTGGCCGCCTCAATAATGCGCAGGGAAGAACGGTAGTTATCGACCAGGAAGCTGGTCGACGCCTCATAGTCGTCGCGGAAGCGTTCGATATAACGATTGTTGGTATCGCGCCAGGCATAGATGTTCTGGTCATCATCGCCTACCGCCATGATACACAACCGGCCATCCTCTTCCGCGTGCCGCCCAGCTAGAGCACTGACCAGGCGGTACTGCAGATCATCAATGTCTTGATATTCATCGACCAGGATATAACGGTATCCGCGCAGTAGCTGCTCGCGGAGGTCGTCCTCGCCCTCAATATTGCGCCTACCCTCCAGCAACTCGACGGCATCGCTTAACACCTGCTTGAGAGCTCGCTCGTCGACCGTCGCGCCTCGTTCGAAACGGGTTCCGGTCAAACGCATGGCCATGCTGTGATAAGTCAGAACACTGACACCATAGGCGTCGCCCCCGACCAGGGCCAACAGCCGTTTGCGGATCTCGTTCGCTGCATGACGGTTGAAGGTCAACGCCACAATGCTGGTCGCTGGTACTCGCCGCACTCGCAACAGGTAAGCGATGCGATGCACGATCACACGTGTTTTGCCGGAGCCCGGTCCAGCCAGCACTAGCCGATTGATGTCGTCATCGTCAGCGACGATTAGTTTCTGAGTGGTGCTCAGCGACTCGATGATTGATTTCCATGACTCCTCGCTGGTCGCCAGCTTGAGCACGTCCTCCCGCCCATTAAAATGCCGCTTGATGAATGCCTGCTTGGAGTCGGTGAAGTAATTCAGCACCAGGTGCAACGCCTCAGCCATCTCCTTCAGCGCCACTTCCGCATATTCACGCATCACATGAACCTGAATGAGCTTCTCGCGGTAGTGCTCGTCGAGTCGCAAGTAGTCCTCCTTGAGGAAGGTCTTGCGCTTGTCTTCCTTCTTGACCTCGATGGTCATAGCCCGGCGCATGACCGTCATGCCGTGGTTGAGGGTCAAAATGTCCTGCCGATGCAAATAGAGCAGGACATGCTCAATCACCTTGCGGCGCCTGTTAGGCGGAATCAGATGCGGCAGTTCGAGGTCACTTTCGATCACCCGGAGCAATTCGCCAAAACTCGTTTCGACCAGCAGATCCGCGCCACGCAATCCTGCCGGTAGCTTACCGACCAACAGTTCCAGGAACTTGCTCGCCAATACGCGCCGCACGTCACCAAAGCCAACGATCTTCGCCCAGGAATGACCACCCTTGATGCGCAGTTTGAGGTAGTCACGATTGAGTTGCCTGAGCTCAAAGCTACTGCGCTGCTGATCATCCGCATCATGATCCTGTGCCAGGCTGCGCAACAACCGAAGCACGTGCAGCGGGAGCAGTTCCTCCAGCTTTGTCGCTGCCTTAAGTTCAGCGGTCAGTGACGGAAGATTCAGATCCTGCCAACCGCCCTGCTCGGCGTCCGGCGCCTGCTCTGGCAAGCACCGCAGCAATGCCTTTTCCAGCTCCAGGGTGTTCTGAAGGCGCTGACTGGAAGCCCCCGTCACACCATGGCGCACATACAGCGTTACCTGCGAGTCATTGACCAGCAGCCCCATCTCCTCCAACTGCTTGAGTGCGCTGGCAACCTCCTCCGATTCCAGGCTGGTCAACTGCATCAACTGGTCGGTGTTCACCCGCTCATCAGCATCGGCGCCGTAGAGAAAGCGCAGAATAGCCCTGAACTCCTCCAATCGACGTTGCGGCAACTCGGCCTTCAGCAAACGTTTCTCGGCCTCTTCCTCGCTCACATCCAGCCGTGCTGGGAAAATCTGCGTGTGGTTTTCCTCACGTTTAAGGTAATCACCACGCTCCAGCCAAGCAACCGCCGTAACGACCTTGGTTTCGGCATCACGTTCATCCGCGGAGAAACTGGTTTCAACGTTATCGTCTAACAGGATTTCGCCCGCCGTGATGATCAGCTTGCCACTCTTGCGTCGACTGCTCTCGTTACGCAACTTGCGCAGGATCTGCTGGATGTCACGGATGCTGAGCTTCGAGCGCTCGCTCATGTCGAACTGAGTTTCGATGTCTTGTGGGTCGTACAACAGCACACAGCGCGCATCACCCTGATCACGCCCAGCCCTGCCCGCCTCCTGCAAGTAGTTCTCCAGCGAGCCTGGTATGTCGGCATGTACAACGAGACGGATATCTGCCTTGTCCACGCCCATCCCGAAAGCGTTGGTGGCAACGATGATTTTCAGTTGCCCAGCCTTAAAATCGTCCTGAATATCCGTTTTGGTGTTGGGCTCAAGACCGGCATGGAAATGTTTGCAAGACCAGCCTTGGCCAATCAGGAAATCGGACAGTTCCTCAGCACTCTTACGACTGGAAACGAAGACGACTGCACCGCCCTCCTGAGCGTTCAGGTGCTCACGCAGTAACCCATCCGTACGCGACCACTTCTCTGCCTTGGTGCAGGGCAGCACGTCAAAATGCAGATTGGTTCGCTCGTGCCCTCCAGGGAACACCTTGAATTCAATGCCTAGGCTTTCCCTGAAGTGGCTCTGAATATCCGCTAGCACATCGGGCTTGGCCGTCGCGGTAAAACAGCCGATCTGCGCTAGCGGTTGGTCATCGGTGTACTCCCGGATGAAGCGGGACACATAAAGGTAATCTGGCCGAAAGTCGCTGCCCCATTTCGACAGGCAATGCGCCTCATCGAAAATCCAAGCACCAACCTGACGCTGACGGATCGCTCGCCGGAAAGCCTTGTTGCGGAACTGCTCGGGCGACACCAGCAAAATGCCGACGTCGCCCATCTGGATCTTCTCCAGTACCTCTGCGCGCTCCGGCATAGTAAGCAGGCCATTCAGTGCTGCGGCACACTGGACGTTGCGCTCCAGCAGTCCGTCGACCTGATCCTTCATCAGTGACTGCAACGGCGAAACGATGACGGTGAGACTGCCGTTACGATGAAACCGGTTCAATGCCGGCAATTGATAACATAGCGACTTGCCCCCGCCGGTCGCCAGGATGGCCAATACGTGCTGGCCACGCATACCGGCCAGCACGATGTCGTGCTGAAGACTCTCCCCTGGCCTCTCGTAGCGAAAATCAGGGAAGCCGAAGTAGCGATTCAGTTCGTGACGTGGATCATGAGTCGTCTGACAGTACTGACAATCCTCGCGCTCACACGGCACATCACGTAGCTCGGAGATTAACCGTCCAACCTCCGGAAACTGGTGTCGAACCCAAGGCGCTAACACCGAGTTGCCGCCAGATACCCGGAGCCAGGCCAACACATAGGCCAGTGACCAATGCAATTCTTCCCCTTGAAGATCGTCGTCGAGCAGTTGCTCCAGTCGTGCCCGACATACCTTCAAATCCCGCAGTTGAGAAGGATCCGTCTCTTGCAGCAATTGCGGAACCAGCATTTTGAGCTCGGGTACAGATACCGGAGACTGCCCAGTCAAGGATGCGAAGAAAGCTCCCAGGTCTCCCCTCATACTCGGCGTTAGCAACGCCTGATAGCAGAGAAGCTCCATCTGGTTGATCTCGTTCAACTGCGTGAAGGCCTGGCGTTGATCCTGAAAAAGAACCAACGTCGAGCGGCAGTCTGACAACGGCGAGTTCAGGCTGTCACGGACAAGCTTGTAATCCTTGATCAGCCGGTGATATGGGTTTTGTGGAAACGCCAGTGGCGACAGACGCAGAGTATCGATGACCGGCAGAGCATGCAAAGCCATACCAGGCAAATGTTCGCGCAAGATAGGCAGATCGTGATCGATAACATTGTGTCCGAGTACGAAGCTCGCCCCCTCGGACAGTGCATCCAACTGCTGCAAGGCTAGGGACGGGTTTCCAGATACCTTCAGCTCCAACTCCGCCCCCGAGTCAGGCCGAAGGGCACCGACCATCATGATCTGGGCAGGCTCATTGCTCTTGGGCGGCACCACCTCAAGATCGAAAATAAGGCATTTGGGTTGAGGAAGTGACGACATCAAACGGGCATTCCCTGCTCAGCTATTGCGACAATCATCATTCAACGCATGAACGATGGAAGTGATGGGCATCATCATGCCATCAAGCACCAATAAGAGATATCTAGATGCACTCCTACGAGACACTTGGCGCACTGTCCTGACAACCAATTATGCCGACAACCTCCGAGCAAGCAGGGACTGACGTACACTAAAAGCCACCGACAACCATCCTGATCCGCGTCAGAGATCGCCAATCACGATTGGCGCGCGTACCGGTCGGGACTAGGGGCAAAATTGGGGGCACAGGCTAAGAATTTCATACTTAAACCACCGATCTAGAGCCCTGTCCAAATGTTTTTTGGGGATCCTGACAGCCTGCAACAGCCCCCTGCCGGCCTGCCACATCACGACAAGCCACAGACGGACCGCCAATACCAGCTGGCAATCGAGCGACAGGATGCAGCCCCTCAAAGCTGCCGATGCAGTGAATTACCGACGCAACAGCACGCCATCAGCCCCCCAATCAACCAGCACTCACCACATGCTTCAACTCCTGAAACGCTGCCAGCCCCCAGGGGCCGAGCTCGCGCCCGATGCTGCTCTGCTTGTACCCACCCCAGGCGGTCTGCGGGAAGATCACCTGAGGCGCATTGATCCAGACCATGCCGGCCTGCAAGGCATCCGCTACCCGGTTGGCCGCAACTCGGTCGCGGCCGACCACCGTGGCCACCAGGCCAAAATCACCCTGGTTGGCCAGCGCAATGGCCTCGGCTTCGGTGCCGAAACGGCGGATGCAGATCACCGGGCCGAAGATCTCCTCGTTCCACAAGCTGCTGTCCAGCGCCACGTCGGTGAACACCGTCGGCGCAACGTAGAACCCCTGCGCCAAGCCCTGCGGGCGCCCACCGCCGCACTCGAGCCGGGCGCCCGAAGCCAGCCCGCGCGCGATGTGCGCCAGCACACGCTCGTACTGGGCACGGTTGACCAGCGCACCCATCTGCACCCCGTCGACAAAGGGGTCGCCAACGGTGATCGCCTGGGCGCGGGCCCTGACCTTTGCCACGAAGGCGTCCGCCAGGTGCTCGGCGACCAGCACCCGGCTGGTGGCCGAGCACATCTGGCCGGCGTTGTAGAAGCCGCCGCCACAGGTCAGCTCGACCGCCAGCTCCAGGTCGGCATCCTCCAGCACGATCAACGCAGACTTGCCGCCCAGCTCCAGGCTGACACCCTTCACTGTCTCTGCCGCGCGCTGCATTACCTGAACCCCCACCGCGTTGCTGCCGGTGAAAGAGATCTTGGCCACCTGCGGGTGCGCCGACAAGGGTGCGCCCACGGCCAGGCCGGTACCACACACGATGTTCAACACGCCCGCCGGCAGGCCCGCCTCGAGAATGATCCGCGCCAGTGCAAGCTCCGGCAACGGCGTGACCTCCGATGGCTTGAGCACCACCGTGCACCCCGCCGCCAGGGCCGGCGCCAGTTTCCAGGCCGTGGTGACCATGGGGAAGTTCCACGGCACGATCAGCGCAACCACGCCACACGGCTCGCGCCGCAAGCGCGCGGCATAGTCGCTGGCAGGCAGCTCCACGCCACGGTCCTGTGCAGCGTCAAGGCCCTGGGCCAGGTCGGCGTAATAGTCAAAGGTGGCTATCACGTCGTCCACGTCCAGCCCCGCTTCGGCCAATGGCTTGCCGTTGTTGCGCGATTGCAGCGCCATCAGGGTTTGGCGGTTCTGCTGTATGCCCCGGGCAATGCGGCGCAACACCTGGGCACGCAACGCGCCAGTGCTGGTTGACCACTGCGCAAACGCTGCAGCGGCGCTTTGCACGGCAAGCTCGACGGTTTCAGCGTTGCCCCCGCCCACCGTGGCGATCAGCGCCTCGGTGGAGGGGTTGATGACCTCGAGCGGCGGGCCGTCGGCGAGCCATTGCTCGCCGATCAGCACGCCGGCGAGCACTTCGGATGAACATTCAGGAGGGAGCATCGTCATTCCTTCGCAAGCGGCTCAGAGGCCGGCCTGCAGCTTCTCGATGAACTGGCGGATCCGCTGGCAGGCGTCCAGCAGGTCCTTGTCGGCAACGGTGAACGACACCCGCACGAAGCCCGCGCAACTGGCGCCAAAGGCCTGGGCATCGAGCACCGAGACGCCGGTCTCGCGGAACAGCGCCCAGGCAAAATCGACGCCCGACAGGCCCGTGGCACGAATGTCCAGCAGCATGAACATGCCCGCCTCGGGCACCTTGCCCTTGATCAGCGGCACCCCGTCCAGCTCCCGGGCGATCAGGTCACGGCGGCGGGTGTAGAGTTCGCGGGCCGAGGCGACGATCTCATCGTCCAGCTCGATGGCCTTGAGCGCGGCTTCCTGAACAAAGCCCGGCAGACCGTAGAGCATGCACAGCAGCAGGTTGTCCAGGTGCTGGACAAGGCTCGTGGGCGCCACCACCCAGCCGACCCGCCAGCCGGTCATGGCGTGGGATTTGGACAGGCTGTTGAGCACCACCGTGCGCTCGGCCATGCCCTCCAGGCTGGCGATGCTGATGTGCGGCGCGTCGTAGGTCAGCTGGCAGTAGACCTCGTCCGAGATCACCCACAGGTCGTGACGCCGGGCCACCTGCGCCACCGCCTCCAGCTCCTCGCGGGTGTAGACGTTGCCGGTGGGGTTGTTCGGCGTGGCCAGGGCGATGCCACGGGTGTTGGGGGTCAGTGCGGCTTCAAGCGCCTGGGCCGTGAGGCGAAAGTCCTTCTCGGCAGGCTGCTCGATGCACACCAGCCGCGCACCGGATGCCTGCACGCTGGCAGCGTAGGTCAGGTACATCGGCTCGGGCACCAGCACGTCATCACCGCTTTCGAACAGGCACATGGCTGCGGCGTACAGGCCGTTCTGCGCACCGGCCACCAGCGCGACGTTCTCGGCGGCCACCGGTATGCCCAGCAGCTTGCGCTGCTTGGCCGCGATGGCTTCGCGCAGCTTTTCCCGGCCCACTACCGGGGTGTAGTGGGTATCGCCGGCCTTCAGGGCCTGGATCGCGGCCTCGCAGATCGCATCGTCCGTCGCGAAATCGGGGTCGCCGATGCTGAGGATGATCGCGTTCTCGCCCCGCTCCTGCGCCTGGCAGGCAGCATAGTGAATGTCCCATGCGGCTACGCTCTCGCCGCTGATGCGTTGAACCAGAGATGAATACTTCATTTGAATTCCTTGTGGCGTGCAGACCGACGCCAATACGTTAGCCACTAGACTCGACGCTGCGAGGTGGTGCCCATCAACTTGAAGCTCTTTTCGATGATCAGGGCCAGGACGATGTAGGTGATCGCCACCAACAGCAGCGGCTCATAGACCCGCAGGGTCTGCGAACGCACGATGTTGGCGGCGCCGAGCAGGTCGGTAACCGCGACGGTGGAGGCCAGCGCCGTGGATTTGAGCAGCATCACGCTCTCCCCCGCCAGGGTCGGCCTGACCATCTGCAATGCCCGCGGCAACCACACCCTGCGCAGGATCTGCCCGCGGCGCATGCCATAGGCGCGTGCCGCTTCAAGCTCGCCCCTGGGTACGGCGCGCAGGCCACTGCGCAGCACTTCGCCCACATACGCCCCCACGCTCAAGGTCAGTGCAAGGGCCACATACCAGAACCCTTCGCGCAGGTAGGGCCACAACACCCCGCCCCTGATCAGCGGGTAGCTGGCCAGCAGGCTGCCGACGCCGTAATACAGGATGTAGATCTGCACCAGCAGCGGCGTACCGCGAATCACGCTGCTGACAAACCGGCAGGCGTTGGCCAGCACAACGCTGTTGGACAGGCGCCCCAGGGCCATCGCGATGGCCAGTACAAACCCGAAGCCTGCCGAGATGAGCAGCAACTGCACGGTCAGGCCGGCACCGCGCAGCAGTTCACTGGAAAAATCATTCAGCCAAGTCAAATCCATGATCGTCCCCTTATACGTTCCTGGGCATCCAGCGTTCGAAGCCGGCCTCGAACTTGCGGAACACCATGCTGGAAACCAGGGTGATGACGTAATAGAACGCCGCGACCACCAGGTAGAACAGCAGGTAGTGCTTGGTGCTGGCCGCCGCCTGACGCCCGGCGGTCAGCAGTTCGCTGTAGCCCACCACGCTGATCAGCGCACTTTCCTTGACCAGCACCAGCCACAGGTTCGACAGGCCCGCGATGGCGAACGGCAACATGCACGGCAGGATGATCCGGCTCAACAGCTTTGCCCGCGACATGCCGTAGGCCCTGCCGGCCTCCACCAGCCCCGCAGGAATGGCCTCGACGGCGCCGCGAATCACCTCACCCGAGTAGGCGCCCTGGACAATCCCCAGCACCACGACCGCAGCCAGAAACCCGTTGATCTCGACACTGGGCCGGCCCATCGCGGCCATCGCCAGGTTCAGCAGGTCGGTGCCTGCGTAGTACAGCAGCAGGATCAGCAGCAGTTCCGGCACGGCGCGGTACAGCGTGGTGTAGCAGTTGGCACAGGCGACCATCCAGCGTGGCCCCCTGAGCTTGATCAACGCGACGAGCAGGCCGATGCACAGGCCCAGCGCGAAGGCCCCCAGGGAGATACCCAGGGTTTTCACCGCGCCCTGGGCCAGGGTTTGAATCCAGCCCTCGGCGAACAGCAGATTGGACATTTCAGAAATGGTCATACAGGCACCCGATCACCCGCGCAGGTTTCAACCGCCTCATTGGGCGGCTGTGACACTGGATTTGAAGTAGCGCGCACCAATGGCGTCGTAGGTGCCGTCTTCACGCACGGCCTTGAGCGCCTGGTTCAGCTTCTCGCGCAGGGCATCGTCGCCCTTGCGCACCGCCGCGCCGATGCCCTTGCCGAACAGCGGGTCGGCCGGCGCGATGCCCTTGCCGGCCAGCATCGCGTTGTCGGGCAGTGCCAGCATCGGCTCCACCGAGATCTTGTCGGCCAGCATGATGTCGATGCGGCCGCTGCGCAGGTCGGCCAGCAGGTCGTCCTGGTCGTTGTAGTAGCGGATGGTCGAGCCTTTGCCGAAGTACTCCTTGACGTAGGCAGAATGGCTGGTCGAGCCCTGCACGCCGATGATCTTGCCCTTGAGCCCTTCCGGGGTGGGCGTCAGTTCCAGGGCGGCATCCCCGACCCACAGTGCGGGCGTCTCGATGTACGGGTCGCTGAAGTCCACCACCTGCTCGCGTTCGGGGGTGATGGACATCGAGTTCATGATGACGTCCACCTGCTTGGAGCGCAGCGCCGGAATCAGGCCGTCCCAGGCCATTCCCTTGAGCGAGCACTCGGCCTGCATGCGCTTGCATACTTCGCTGATCAGGTCAGGCTCGAAACCGCTCCACGCACCATTGCTGTTTCTGAAGGAAAACGGCGGGTAGGGTTCCTGGGAAATCGCGAACACCACCTTGTCCTGGGCGTGGGCGACATTGATCGCCCCGGCCAGCAGGAGCGAGTGCACGACAGCAACGAGTGTCTTTTTCATTTAACAGTCCTTATGCAGCTATTGTTTGGTTTTTGGCAGCGGACAATGCAGGGGCACGCCCCCGCGGATGAATAGTGTTGTTATGAGCGATTGTTCTGCGCCATCACGAACTGGCGGCACCGCTCGCTGTGCGGGTCGAGCATCACCTGTTGCGGTGGGCCCTGCTCTTCGATCTGGCCCTGGTGCAGGTACACGACCTGGGTGGAGACATCCCGCGCGAACGCCATCTCGTGGGTCACCAGGATCATCGTGCGGCCCTCCTGCGCGATGTCGCGGATCACCTTCAACACGTCGCCCACCAGCTCCGGGTCCAGCGCCGAGGTAGGTTCGTCGAACAGCATCACCTTGGGCCGTACCGCCAGTGCCCGCGCAATGGCGACCCGTTGCTGCTGGCCACCGGACAGAAACGAGGGGTAGTCGTGGCGCTTGTGGGCCAGCCCGACCTTCTCCAGCAACTGCTCGGCATGCGCGATCGCGTCCTGGCGCTTCTCACCCAGTACATGCACCGGGGCCTCGATCACGTTCTCCAGCACGGTGCGATGCGGCCACAGGTTGAAGTTCTGGAACACCATGCTCAGGGTCGCACGCAGCCGCTCGACCTGGCGCAGGTCGGCGATCTCGCGCACCCCGCCACGCCCCTGCCTGAACCTGACTTCCTCGGCGTTCACGCGCAGGCTGCCGGCGTTGGGAATCTCCAGCAGGTTGATGCAGCGCAGCAAGGTGCTCTTGCCCGAGCCGCTGGAACCGATCAGGGACACCACGTCCCCCTCATGGGCACGCAGGGAGATCCCTTTGAGGACGTGATGGTCGCCGTAGCTCTTGTGCAGGTCATCGATGGCGACGACGGGGGTCGACTGCATGCTTGGCAGCCCTTTTTCGTGGATCATGCTTCGATGTCCCATTGTTGTTGATCAACCCGACCGGACAGCCCCGTCAGGCAGGCAGAAAGTCCGAGGCGTTCAGTTCGATGACATGCGGCTCGCCGCTCTCCAGGCCTTGCAGCAGATCGCGCAACCCGTCCAGGCTGCCGGCGGTGTGGTACTGCACATGACAGGAGCGTGCGAACGCCGCGAAGTCCGGCGTGAGGATGTCCACGCCCAGGGGCGCAATGTCGCGCGCCGTCATGTAGTCGCGAATTTCGCCGTAGCACTGGTTGTTCCACAGCACCAGGATGACCCCGATGCCGTGCTCGCGCGCCGCGATCAGTTCGGCGCTCGAGAACTGCAAACCACCATCGCCCACCAGCGCCACCACGGCACGTTCAGGCAGGGCAACCTTGGCACCGATGGCCGCCGGGAGGCCGTAGCCCAGCGTTCCGTACCCGGTACCGGCGTTGAACCAGGTGCACGGGGCCGGTGCGCGGTAGCCCAGCGCGCCCTGGTACACCGGCTGCGTCGAATCGCCAACCAGGATCGGCGCCGGCAGGCTGTCGCGCAGCGTATCCAGCAGCGCCTGCATGGCCTGCTGCCTGCCGGTCCAGCTGCCGCGCTCGGCGGCATTGACCCGCGGCACGTTCAACGCGGCCCAGTCACTGTCTGCGGCCGCCCCGGGCAGCGCTGCGATCAGGGCCTGCAGCCCCAACCGTGCGTCGCCAAGCAGCCCGACGGCTGCGCGTTGCACGCCCAGGATCTGCATCGGGTCGATGTCCAGGCGAATCACCGGCACCTGCAGGGCCAGTGGCCCGAGGCCGAAGAAGTCGTAGTCGGTTTCGCCCAGCTCGGTGCCCACCGCCAGCACCACATCCGCCTGGGCAAAGAGTGCCCGGCCATGGGCGGACGATTGCACGCCATCGAGCAGCAGCGGGTGCGCAGGCGGCAGGATGCCGCGTGCATTGGTGGTCAGCGCAACGGGGGCCTGGAGACGCTCGGCCAGTGCCCGCAGTGCATCACTGGCACCGCGCGCGCCGCCGCCGGCGAGAATCAGCGGCCGCCGTGCCGCGCCCAGCAAGGCGGCGGCCTGCTGTACGGCCGCCTCGGCAGGCGCGCTGGCCAGCGGCAATGCGCGAGGGCTCAGGTCCAGGCCATCGGCCGGCATTTCCAGCACATCCAGCGGGATCTCGATATGAACCGGGCGCGGCCGGGCGCAACAGAACAGCGCGAAGGCACGGGCAATCACCTCCGGCAGTTCCTGCGGGCGCTGCAGGGTATGGCTGAAGGCACACACGCCGGCCACCATGGCGCGCTGGTCAGGCAGTTCGTGCAGGTAACCGTGCCCCAGCCGCTGGTGCTCGCGACGGCTGGTGGTGGAAATCACCAGCATCGGCACCGAGTCGGCGTAGGCCTGGCCCATGGCGGTCAGAATGTTGGTCATGCCGGGGCCTGTGATGATGAAGCACACCCCCGGCTTGCCACTGGCTCGGGCATAGCCGTCCGCCATGAACCCTGCGCCCTGCTCGTGGCGAGGGCTGACATGGCGAAGCCGGCTACCGTGCAATCCGCGATACAACTCAACAGTGTGCACGCCCGGAATACCGAACACGGTGTCCACACCATAACCTTCAAGCAGTTTGACGAGCGCCTGAGCACAACTAGTCATTGGGTCTTCTCCTGTTATTTTTACCAGACCGCCGAGGCATTTTTCAGTAGATGCTGGGCAACCACAATCGAATTAAATTTGGCTGATTGTTGATATCTGCTCACCACTCCTGCCACCTCCGCACAGGCCAGAAGGCCACTACCACCCACATTGCTGAACCTGCCGGAGGCCGTCGCCAATTCCGCTTCACCCATGATGTGAATAAAGCTTGTCATTTGTGTGGACAACGCACGCCTGGAAGCCGGCCTCGAGCGCCTCGGGGGCCAGGGTGCCGCGCTTGCCGATGCACACGAGCCGGGTGTGGGGCGTTTCATCGCCCCAGGCGCGGTCGGGCAGGATCTCGCAGCGGCTGCCGACCAGGTGCATGATGAACCGCTTGCCTGGCACTTCGGCGATGTGCAGCGTGCCCTTGGCCCGATAGATCGACGCCGGCAGTTGCGCCAGCGTCGCGCGCAGCGTGTCGAGCGCCATCGGTCTGTCGCTGGCGAAACTCCAGGACTCGAACACGCTGGCGTGATCTGCCGCGTGCCCGCCCATGCTCGGCGCTGAGGCCGCCTTGGCCGGCGTGAAGGACGCCAGCGGGTTGCCGCGCCCCACGCCCAGCACCAGCTCCAGCGGTACATCGCCATACTGGCATTCGAGCATTCGCGCCCGGGGGTACAGCCAGCGGCTCTTGAGCGCCTCGATCTGGCTGCGTTCGACCCGGTCCACCTTGTTCAGCACGATGATGTCCGCCACGTCCAGCTGGTCCATGGCCAACTGCGCCATCTCGCCCTCGAGCTGCCCGAACTGCTCGGTGTCCACCACCGTGATGATGCTGTCGATCGACAGCGCATCGCGAAACTGCGGGTACTTCAGCGTGCGGGCGATCTTGCCCGGGCTCGACACCCCGCTCGCCTCGATCAGAATGTACTCCGGGCGGTTCTGCCGGTCGCCGAGCAGGCGCCCCAGTTGCTCGATCAGGTCGCTTTCAACCGTGCAGCAGATGCAGCCGTTGGCCAGGCTGAGGGTGGTCTGGGTCTGGCTGACGATCAGCTCGCTGTCGATGTTGATCGCGCCAAAGTCATTGACCATCACCGCGATGCGCAAGCCGTGATCGCTGCCCAGGATCTTGTTGAGCAGGGTGGTCTTGCCGGAGCCGAGAAACCCCGACACCAGCGTCACCGGAATGGGAGACTGCTTGTTCATCAAAACGGCCCGCCTCAGAAGTTGGGGAGTTCACGGCGCCAGGTGGCCGCGTGGGTGCCGGCATCGAACTCGCCGTTGCGGTCCCAGGTGATTTCACCTTCGAGCACGGTGATCTGCACCTGGGTGTTGTGGATGTTGCCCTTGGGCTCCACCTCGAACAGGTTGCGATCGAGCACGATCAGGTCGGCGGACTTGCCCGTCTCGATGGAGCCGGCCTTGTCCTCGATACCCATGCACCACGCCCCGTTGATGGTCATCACGCGCATGGCCTGCTCCAGGCTGATGGGCGAGCCGTAGAAACTGCCCTGCTCCTCGCCGAACGGGTTCTGCCGGGTGACCATGGCCTCGAAGCCGATCCAGGGGTTGATGCTGGACACCGGCCAGTCGGTGCCCATCACCGCGACGCCGCCATGCTCGAACACGCCCTTGAAGTTGTAGGCGCGCTGCATGCGGTCCTCGCCGAACACGGCGCGGGCGTTGGCGAACGATGAAGGGAACCAGCCCACCGGGGAGAACTCGGCGGTGACGTTGAGCGCGGCAAAACGCGGCAGGTTGGCATCCAGCAAGGTGGTGCTGTGGGCGCACTGGTGGCGCACGCCGTCGGGCCCGTTCTTGGCCCGCGCCATGGCCACGGCATCGAGGAACAGGTCGGAGGCGCCGTCACCGGTGCAATGGGCGATGACCCGGATACCCCGGCGGTCCATGTCCACCACCATGTCGGTGATGTGCTCGGGGGTCAGGTTGAGGTGGCCGCGCCAGCGCTCCTCCCCCGGCCATGCGCTGGACAGGTACGACGAGCGCGATTCGTGGGTGCCGTCGAAGTGGAACTTGACCGCATTGGCGTTGAGCCGTGCGCTGCGATAGAAGTGACGCTCACCCGCCAGCAGCTCCCAGCGCCGCTTGACCGGGAAGATGTCGTCCTGCCAGCTGATCGCGGCCTCCACGCGCACCGACAGCTCGCCCGCGTGGTCGATGGCCTTGAGCGCATTGAGACGGTGCTCGCACACGTGCACATACTTGGTGCCCACCACCCCATGACCGCTCTGGAACCACACCCCTTCGCGGTAGGCACGCTTCAGGGCGTGTTGCGGCGTGGGCGGCATGGCGGCGTGCATCAGTGCATAGGCACCGTCCACCAGGATGCCGGTCGGCTCGCCGGTGACGCTGTCGCGCTCGATGTAGCCGTGGCGCGGGTCGATGGTGTCGGCGTCGATCCCGGCGATCTCGAGCGCCCTGGAGTTGACCATCATGCAGCCCCAGGAGCGATCCAGGATCGCCACCGGGCGGTCCGGCAGCACGCTGTCCAGCCATTGCCGCGACGGCACCAGCCCGGCCTGCTTGAAGGTGTAGCGCACGAAGTACTGCCCATACACCCAGCCGTCGCCCGGGTGCTCGGCCGCATAGTCGAGAATGGCCTGGCGCACCTGCTCCGGGGTCGGATCGCTGACGCCGACTTCGAGGTAGCCGGAGTACCCGGGCGCAAGCTTGAGGTCCGGGTGGGTGTGCATGTCGTAGATACCCGGCATCACGAAACGGCCGTCCAGGTCCACCACCTGGGTGCGCGGGCCGACGAACGCCTTCGCCTCGTCGTTGCTGCCCACCGCGACGAAGCTGCCATTGCGAATGGCCACGGCTTCGGCCCAGGGGGCAGACTCATCGACCGTATAGATGCGGCCATTCAGAAACACCAGGTCGGCGGCGCCTTGGGGGCCGGGCACATGGCTGGAGCGGTAATCGGTCATCGCACTCATCGCAGGGAACACCTTTGCATGGCACCGCCGCGCGGCACCAGTCCAAGAAAACCAGGTTGGGTAAAAGGCGCCGCAGGCGCCGTCGCCGGTCGGCTATTCGTCGTCCCGGGCCGGAATCCACCACTCCTCGCCACGGGCGGTGCGGATGTATTCGGGCCAGCGGAAGTCATGCGGGACCTTGAAGTCCCGGGGCAGCAGCGGCGCCTGCCAGCGTGTGCCGCCAATGCCGCCGCCGGTACGCTCGGTGAATTCCTGGCGGGCGGCGGCCAGCAGCTCGGGCCGCGTGAGCAGGTCGATCAGGGTGGCACCGATGGTCTTGGCCGCCACCTGGATCATCGGGTCGATGGTCTGGCGGATGCCGCCCAGGGCATTGGGCACCCAGTCCGGGTAGGTGTAGCCAGGCGGTGCCGAGAGCATCGGGCGGGCCACCAGCAGGCGCACGGTCGGGCAATGCCAGGTGTATTCGGGGTAGTCGTCCGAGGTCAGGTGCTTTTGCCAGGCGGGCATCTGCTGGCGCAGCAGGCGCTCGCACTCCTGTGGGTCGATCAGGGTTTCGGTTTCGGGCAGAAACGGCCGGGCCATGGGTTCGAGCCCCAGGTTGCCCTGGATCTGCTGCGCGATGGCGATGGCCTCGTCGTCCCAGGTGGGGGCGCCGATGGCCTGCAGGTTGTCGTAGGTGGCCTGCGCCAGCACATGGTTGGACAGCCCGCCACGGGACTTGCACACCCAGGTCTTGTTCCACTGGCAGCCGGTGGCCAGGGCGGCGGCGGCAGCGTTGTTGTCCATCACCTGGGAGATGGCCTCGGCCTGCTCGAGCGAGTCGCAGCGCGACAGGTACTGGATCTGCGCGATGTGCGGCGGCAGGTTGTCGGCCGTGGCCTGGCCGGCGGTGAGGATCGCCTCGTTGTAGCTCCACAGCCCGGTGAACGGCAACGTGGAGCGGCGCATGCTCTCGTTCAGGGTATAGAAGTGCACCAGCGCGTCGTTGGCCCCAGGCGCCCTGGCGGCCAGGTGGTTCTGCGGAATCGGGCTGTACTTGTCCGCTGCGATCCAGTCCTGGGGCGAATCGCAGGTGAAGGTATAGATGTAGGCGTAGGCGATGCCGCAGTGCGTATCCCAGGTAGTGGTGTTATTCAGCGGCAGCATATACGTGGGGTGGAAGCTGATGGCCGCGTCCAGGTCATCGTAATAACCCTTGGCCGCGTGCACCGGCTTGGAGGCGCGCAGCTTTTCCGCCGGCTCGCCGAAGAATTTCAGCGTGCCCGCGATGCCATGTTCGAGCATGGCGGCCTTGGCGGCCAGCAGGCCACCCAGGGCACTGATGCCCAGCGCCGAATGAGGGTCGGTATGCCCCGGGGCGAAACGCGACAGCCCTTCGCGCGGCTGGCGCC
The DNA here is from genome assembly GCF_002018915.1 of Pseudomonas sp. MF6396. Lineage (NCBI taxonomy): Bacteria > Pseudomonadati > Pseudomonadota > Gammaproteobacteria > Pseudomonadales > Pseudomonadaceae > Pseudomonas > Pseudomonas sp. MF6396. The sequence continues at coordinate 18,186 of NZ_MVOK01000017.1, forward strand.
GGGTGGTCGCCGCCTGATTGTTGCCCGGCACCGCGTCGTACTCCGCGTAGGTCGCCAGCACAGGGCCGTCGCCGTTGCGAAACGTGGCGCAGAAGGCGGTAGGCATGCCGCCGCTGCCCTCCTCCACCTCGAACCCTTGCCTGCGCAGCAGCTCGACGTACCAGGCGCAGGACTTGTACTCGCGAAAGGCCGGCTCGGCATAATGCCAGATCACCTGGTGCCAGTCGGACAGGGTCGTTTGCTGTTGGTCCACCCAGTTCTGGGCAAAGGCCTTGGGCTCGATCATGCAGGGCATTCCTTATTGGTATGTGACCCCGCTGAGCGGCTCGGACCCGCAGGGCCTGCCTAGTATTGTTGAACCAGAAAATACGACAATCGATTTATTTCGCCATTAATGTTTATATTTGCTCAACAATAAGTCAGTGGAGCGCCCCATGCGTCTACCCTCGATGCCCGCGTTACGTGCCCTGGAAGCGGTTGCCCGGTTGGGCAGCGTGACTGCCGCGGCGCTTGAGCTCAACCTCACCCGCAGCGCCATCAGCCATCAGATCACGGGCATGGAGGACACCCTCGGCTTTGCCCTGACCGAGCGCCAGGGCCGGGGTATCTCGCTGACGTTTCGCGGCGAACGCTACGCCCGGGAGATCCAGCGCCTGCTGGCCAACCTGGAGGATGCAGGCCGGCGGGTCGATGACCAGGAGGTGTATGGCAAGTTGACCATCAGTTGCAGCTCGGGGTTTTCCACCTACTGGCTGTGCCATCACATCGGCGGCTTCGTGAAGGAATACCCCCAGGTCCAGTTGCACATGGTCACACCGACCACGGCGGATGACGTAAGCAACCACAACGCCGACCTGTTCATCTCCTACGGTATCGGCGACTGGCCTGGCATGCAGGTGGAACAGATAGCGGCGCTGAACTACTTTCCGGTCTGCAGCCCGCGGCTGATCAACGCCCTGGGCGGGCTCAAGACCCCGCAGGACCTGGCCGCGTTCCCATTGCTGCACATGAGCGACTACAGCGACTGGCGGGTGTGGCAGGCGGCGGCGAACACCCCGGAGCTGAACGTGGCCACGGGCATCCTGTTTTCCGATGCACATTGCGCACAGGCGGCGTGCATCGCGGCCCAGGGCGTTGCCATGGGCGACAACCTGCTGTGTGGCGACTCCATGGCCAAGGGGCTGCTGGTGCGCCCCTTCGATATCGTCATCCACTCGCACCGCGGCTACTACCTGGTCACCGACCTGCAGAAGTGCGAGCGGCCCGCCGTGCGGGCCTTTACCAACTGGATCAAGAACCAGCTGCAGGCTTCGAGGCAGTCCTGGACGGCGCTCTAGGCCGTTGGCTCCGGCCTGCTGGCGCCGCCAGCCGCCGCCCTAGAAAATCCGCTCGCTCCTGGCGTAATGGGTCACCACCTCGATCAGTGCCTGGTGCGCAATCGCGTGATCGCACGTCGCCAGGGCCGCCTGCAGGCTGTTCATGTACTCGAGCAGCTGGCGCTGGTTGCGCAGGGCGAAGTCGTGCTCCAGCCCCTGATCCTCGTAGATGAGCACGTAGCTGCGGCAAAAGCCCGCGACCAGAAAGGCCGCGCCGGCCTGGAACGGCTCGTCACGGATGATGGCCTCACAGTCGGCGTTGGCCTGCTTGAACGAGTCGGTGCCCGGTAGCGCGGCGGCGAAGCGTTGCACCATTTCATGAAAATTCATCGTTGTTCGTACCTCTTGTTGCGCCACTAGGCAGGCGTGGCGCGGTTGAAGGAAAGTCGTTGCCCACGGACTGCACTGTTCACCGTGGCGCCGTCCCACACCCGTTCGCCATTGACGAACGTGGCGACGATGCTCGATGAGAACTCGGTACCGGCAAACGGCGTCCAGCCGCATTTGGACAGCACCTGGTCATTGCTCACCCGGTGCGGGCGCTGCGGGTCGACGAGCACCAGGTCGGCGGCATAGCCCTCGCGCAGGTAGCCCCGGCCACTGACCTGGAACAGCTGCGCCGGTGCGTGGCTGACCACCTCGACCAGGCGCTCCAGGCTCAGCTCCCCGCAGAAGACGCGCTCCAGGGCGGCCTGCAGCGCGTACTGCACCAGCGGAATGCCTGACGGCGCCTTGGCGTAGGTGCTGCGCTTTTCTTCGAGCAGGTGCGGGGCGTGGTCGGTCGCCAGCACGTCGAGCCGACCTTCGGCCAGCGCCTTGACGATGGCGGCGCGGTCACTGGCCGACTTGATCGCCGGGTTGCACTTGATCAGAAAGCCCAGCCGCTCGTAGTCGTGATCGGTGAAGTGCAGAAAGTGCACGCAGGTTTCGGCGGTGATGCGCTTGCCGCTGAGGGGGCCGGGCTCGAACAGCTGCAGCTCTTCTGCCGTGGAGATGTGCAGCACATGCAGGCGCGTGCCGTGCTTGCGCGCCAGCTCGATGGCCAGCCGAGTGGACCTGATGCACGCCTGGCGCGAACGGATCAGCGGGTGCTCGCGGGCCGGAATGTCCTCGCCAAAGCGCGCCCTGGCCTTTTCCAGCTCGGCATTGATCATGGGCGTGTCTTCGCAATGGGTGATGATCGGCACTGGCGAAACTCGGAAGATCTCGTTCAATACCTCGGGGTCGTCCACCAGCATGTTGCCGGTCGAGGCCCCCATGAACACCTTCAGCCCTGGCGTGCTGGCCGGGTCGATGGCGCGAATGGCGGCCAGGTTGTCGTTGCTTGCCCCCATGTAGAAGGCGTAGTTGACCGCGCTCGATGCGGCGGCGATGGCGTACTTGGCTTCCAGGCTGGCCCGATCGAGCGCGGGCGGGTTGGTGTTGGGCATCTCCATGAAACTGGTGATGCCGCCCGCTGCACAGGCCCGCGACTCGCTGGCGATGTCCGCCTTGTGGGTCAGGCCGGGCTCCCTGAAGTGCACCTGATCGTCGATCATTCCCGGCAGCAGCCACAGGCCGTGCGCCTCGATCACGCCCTCCCCGGCAAGCGGCTGCAGGGCCTGCCCGATGCAGTCGATGCGGCCCTCGCGCAGCCGCACATCGGCCGCCCAGGTGCGGCCTTCGTTGACCAGGGTCGCGTTGCGGATCAGCCAGGCATTGCGGGGTACACTCATGGTGTCAGCTCCAGTGTCGTGTGGTAGAGCACCTCGGTGGCCACCAGAAAGTCGTCCAGGGCCATGGCCTCGTGGGGGTTGTGCGAGCCGTTCTGGTTGCGGATGAACAGCATGGCGCTGGGGATGCCGACGTTGGCGAAAACCGCAGCGTCATGGCCGGCACCGCTGGGGGTGAGCACGCCCTGCCAGCCTTGTTGGCGGGCCTGGCGCACCAGCGCCTCGACCCAGGGGGCGTGCATGGCCGCCGGGGCCGTGTCGATACGCAGGTCGAACTCGAAGCGAACCTGGCGGGCCTGCTCGATGGCCTTTGCCTCGTGCAGCGCAACCGCGTGAAAGGCCTCGAGCGTGGCCATGTCGAGGCTGCGCATCTCGAGGCTGAAGCTGACCTCGCCGGGAATACGCGAGACGGCATGGTGCGCCGCGTTGGTCCCCAGTGTGCCGACGGTAACCACCAGGTCTCGCCCGGCGGCGAGGTACTCACGCCAGCATTGGTCGATGCGGGCCACCAGCTCGCTCACGGCAAACACGGCGTCGTGGCGGTCCTCCCGAGCCACGGCGCCCGAATGGCCATCTTCGCCCAGGCAGCGAACCTGGTTATGGCGCAGGTTGCCGCGGATGCCGGGCACGATCCCCACGGCCTGCCCCATGCGCTCCAGCGACTGCGCCTGCTCGATATGCACTTCCAGATAGCCGGCAAACTGGGTGCGATCGACCAGCCACTGCCGACGGCCAATCGCTGCCAGGTCGGCGCCCACGGCCTGCATGGCCTGGCCCAGGGTGCGCTGGCTGAAGCGGTTGGTCAGCTGCAGGTCGTGCTCGCTCAACCCGCCGACCAGCGCACGCGAACCGATGTACGACTTGCCGTACCAGGCGCTCTCCTCGCCACGCAGCCCGATGACCCGCACCGGCTGCGCCGTGGCCACGCCCTCGCGGTCGAGCCGGCACAGGCACAGCAGGCCCGCCACAACGCCGGCCAGGCCGTCGTAGTTGCCGCCCTGGGGCACCGAGTCCAGGTGCGAGCCGTACCACAGCGCGGGCTGGCCATTGTCGCTCTTGCGCGTGAAGATCACGTTGCCCGCACGGTCGGTTGCCACCTCCAGCCCCTGGGTCAAGGCGAAGTCGCTCAGGCAGGCGATGGCGTCACTCTCGCCGGGGCCGTAGCTTTCGCGGGTGATCCCCACCTGGGCATCGCGTGACAAGGCGGCGATGGTGTCGAACAGTCTGGCGGCCTGTTCAGGCCATTGCGCGATCATGGCAAGGCTCCAAACGGCTCGGCGGGCAAATCGTCGAGGGCGCCGATCAGGGTGCTGATCGAGGCAACGCCCTTGCGCCGGCAGTAGGCCTCCAGTTCAGACACCATGGTGTTCATGGTTTTCGGGTGCAGGAAGGTGGCCGTACCCACTTGCACCGCCGAGGCACCGGCATAGATGAACTCCAGCGCATCGTCGGCCGTGGCAATGCCACCGCAGCCAATCACCGGAATTTCCAGCGCCTGGGCGCATTGATAGGTCAGGCGCACCATCAGCGGGCGGATGGCGGCGCCGGATATGCCGCCCATGAAGTTGCCCAGCCGCGCGCGGCCTCGCTCGATGTCCACCGACAACCCGAGCAGCGTGTTGCCCACCACGACGGCATCGGCCCCGGCCTCCTGCGCAGCCAGGGCAACCGGCACCACCTCGCCGGCATTGGGGGTCAGCTTGACCCACAGCGGCAACGAGGTGACCTGGCGCATCAGCTCCACCACGTCGCGGGTACTTTCAGCCTGCATGCCGAACGACTGGCCATGCGCTTCCAGGTTGGGGCACGAGATATTGGCCTCGATGCCGGCCACGCCTGGCACATCGCTCAGCCGCGCCGCCAGGTCGGCAAAGCCCTGGGCCGTGGGCGCCGAAATGCTCACGATCAACGGCGCGTCGTAGTCGCGGTAGAACGGCACCACCTTGTCGATGAACAGCTGCGCGCCTTTGCTGGGAATGCCGATGGCATTCATCATCCCGTCATTCAGCTCGCAGACCCGCGGCATCGGGTTGCCGCTGCGCTTTTCGGTGGTGATGGTCTTGGTCACCAGTGCACCCAGCTGGTTGAAGTCCAGCAGGTGGGCAAGCTCTTCGGCAAAGGTGCCCGATGCCGGCATCACCGGGTTCTTCAGGCGCAACCCGCCGACCTGTACGCTCAGATTGATCATCACACCACCTCCGCCAGGTCGAATACAGGGCCTTCGAGGCATACCCGCTTGCCCACCCTGAGCCCGTCCACCTCGAACACCTCGACGCAGCACTGGCACATGCCCAGGCCGCACACCATCTGTTGCTCCAGCGCTACCTGGCCCACCAGGCCGAGCTCGGCGCTCAGCTTCTTCAGCAACTGGGTCAGCCGCCTGGAGCCACACGTGAACAGCGCATCGGTGCCTTCACGGGCGATGATCTGGCGCAGCAGCGGTTCAAGCCGTTCGGGCGAGCTGCTGCCATCCTCATCCAGCACCACCCGCACGTCGGCCCCCAGCGAGGCGAAGCGCTCGCGCGAAAGCAGGCTCTTCTCGCTGCGGGCACTCAGCACTGCGGTCAGGCGGATGCCCAGCCGATGCGCCGCTTCGGCCAGCGGCGCCAGGGTGGCCAGCCCCACACCCCGGGCCACGATGATCATGTGCTGCCACCCCGGCTGCAGGTCGAAGCCCTTGCCCAGCGGGCCTAGGATCTCCACGGTCTGCGCCTGGCCAAGCGTCTCCAGGCCATAGGTGCCCTTGCCGGTCACCTTGTACAGAAACTCCACCTGGCCCGTGGCCGGGTCGGCCTTGTAGGTGCTCATGGGGCGACGGAAGTACGGCTTGTGCTCGCCTTCACTCGGGCACAGCAGGTTGAAGAACTGCCCCGGCAACGACTGGCTGGCGGCGCCGTCGGCCTGTAGCACCAGGCGCTTGTATTCATCGTTGATCCATTGGTTGGAAATCACGACCGCCAAGGTGTCGTCTGGGGGAGTCAGGGCACTCGCCTGGCAGCAGCCGGAAATCACGTTCATTGAGGTGGCCTCGCATTTGTCTAAATTTTTATACAGCACGGTCAAAAGTAAATGCCGCCTCAGTGACGAAGCGGCAGATGAAGCAGTGTTTCAGCGATTATTTAAGACGACTGTACTGCAGCTCGGTGTTTATGTCTAATTTTTGATACGAATAAGCCAGGGCAAATTCATAACCATCCCGCCGGGCTAGGCCGGCTGCGGCTTCGGCACGTCGTGGGCCTGGCAGGCGGGAAGCAGCAACACCGTCGCGAGCATCGCCACCCCATACAACGAGGCAAGCAGCATGATGGCCGCCGAGAACGAATAGTGCAGCGCTACGGCGCCCACCACCAGCGGCCCGAAGCCACCGGCGGCCCTGCCCACGTTGAACAGCACGTTCTGCGCCGTGGCACGGATCTGCGCGGGGTACAGATCGGAGATCAATGCGCCGTAGCCACCGATCATGCCGTTGACGAAGATGCCCATGATCGCGCCGGCAAACAGCATGACCGTGGGGTTGTCGAGGTTGGCATAGGCGATGACCATGAACGCTGCGCCGGCCTGATACAGCAGGAACATGCGCTTGCGTCCGAAACGGTCGGCCAGGTGCCCGAACAGCCAGATACCGAACGCCATGCCCAGCACCGTCACTGCGGTCCAGGTTCCGGAGGCCATCAGCGAGAAGCCGAACTTGTTCGACAGGTAGCTGGGCATCCAGATCATCAGCCCGTAGTAGCCGAAGTTCTGCACCGAGGTGAGCACCATCACCCCCAGGCTCGCCTTGCTGGTCTGCCGGTCCTTGAACAGGTCGGTGAAGCGCCGTGCAAAAGGCACCGGGTCGGCTGCGGCCTTCACGAATTCTGCCGGCTCGCTCATGGTATGGCGAACCACGAGCGAGACGAACGCCGGCAGCAACCCGACCAGGAACATGCCGCGCCAGCCGATGTAGGGCAGCAGCAATGGCGTGAGCAATGCAGCGGCGAGCACGCCGGCCTGCCACCCCATGCCCACATAGGAAGAAGCACGATTGCGTCGATTGGCCGGCCAGGTTTCGGCGATCAGTGCCATGCCGATGCCGAACTCCCCGCCCAGGCCGAACCCGGCCAGGGTTCGATAGATCAGCAGGTCCCAGTAGCCCTGGGCGAATGCGCACAGCCCGGTGAATATCGAGAAGGTGAGGATGCACAGGGTCAGCATGCGTACCCGGCCATAGCGGTCGCTCAGTTGGCCGAAGATCAGCCCCCCGGCCACGGCGCCCAGCAACGTCCATGTCACCAGCGAGCCAGCCTCCGAGGAACTCAGACCGAGACCGATGGTGATCGCCGGCAGCATGAACCCGAGAATCAGCAGGTCGAAACCGTCCATCGCATAGCCGGTCACGCTGGCTATCAGGGCCTTCTTGGGTGACGCGTCCTTCTTCGGACGCTTTTCGGAAGAAGCCATCTTGGTTTACCTCTTGTTTTTGTATGGTTTTTTAGACAGCTGACGCCTGAACCCGCCCAGGATCGCCGCCGGTCCGCCCGTGCAAGGCTTCACAAAGCGTACTGCCAGCCTGTGCGATTGTCTAAATATTTAGATTGCGGGCTCGCAAAAAAACGCCGCGCTCAGAAATGCCACTCCAGGTTGATCGACAAGGCGTCCACGTCGATCCCGTCGCCACGGCGGTTGCCGAACTTGTTGCGCCAGTACTCATATCCGGGCCCGACCCATAGCGTGTTTCTTGCGCCGCCCAGCACAGCCCCTGCATCCAGCATCAGCGAGGTGCGCATCAGCTGTTCATCCGCCGTCGGGTTGCGCCGGTAGTCATCGCCCTTCTCGCCGCTGTAGCTGTAGAAGCCCTGGAACTTCATCGGCAGGCTGCCCAGCGCGAACGGTATGCCCCAGGTCAGGTTCAGCTGGTAGAACGGGTCGAACGCCATGCGCGAATGGTTGCCCGGCTGCCGGCAGCTGTCGAGCCCGCAGTGGTTCCATTCCCTGGCATAGAACAGGCTGAGGTCGAGAAACCCTGCCGGCAGCGCGAACTTGAGGGTCGGGCCTATCAAAATCATGCGCTTTCGCGACTGGAACGCGTTGTTCTTGGTGTTCCAGTCCAGGCCCAGGGTCAGCGCGACGTCCTTCACCGGCCCGAACGCCAGCGGCCCACCGAACACCCGTGCATGCTGCAACTGATTGCGGTAGGTCAGGTAGACCTCGGTGGCGCCGCTGCTGCTGTCCTTGCGCGGGTCATCGCGGTCGGACTTGAACACATCCACGTTGGCGAACTGCTGGCCCAGGGCGTAGCTGCTCACATGGGCAAGCTGGACAATGTGCTTGGCTATGTCCTGGCGCTTGCCCGGGTCCGAGAAATGGCTGCTGTAGCGATAGCCGATAAAGGTATCGCTGAAGGCTGGCGGCGGGCCAGCCATCACCATAGGGGTCATGAAAAGCGCGAACGCGGGCGCGCCGATGCGAGTCTTCATCAGGGAAGCTCCTATCAGGTGGGGGGTGGAGTTGTGGTATCAGGTGGCAGCGCAGGCGATGCCGCAGCAGCTGCAGGGTGGTGTGGACATGTGTCGGCCTTTTTTATATTTTTTGGACAAGCAACAGTTCATGTCTAAATATTGATACACTCGCGCCATGGCCTCGTCAAGCCGATCTGGTAGAACATGCCACCACGAAAAACGACAAGGATCCCCCAGTGAACCAGATTGATTACCAGGCAATCGGCGAGCGCCTCCGGGCCTTTCGCATCGGCCGCCAGCTCAACGCCGACCAGGTGGCCGACAAGCTCGGCATCTCGCGGGCTGCGGTGTACCGCCTGGAACTGGGCAAGATCGTCAAACTCGACACACTGGAGCGCCTGGCCGACCTGCTGAAGGTGTCGCTGACCAGCCTGCTGGGTTCCGATACGGAGTACTTCGACAACGCCCTCGGCTACTTCGAGCGCATGCGCCAGCTGGAGGCCCGTTCCAGCAGCGTCATCTCCTACTTCGACCCGTTTTCCTACCTGCTGACCACGCCCGAATACTCGGCGCTGTTTCAGACCATGCTCCACGAGGCTCGACCACAGGGTTTCAGCCCGGCACAGGAAGCGATGGAGAGCCAGATTCTGAGCATTCTGGACGAGCGCAAATCCACCTTCTTTCGCGAAAAATTCCAGGTCAGGTCGATTGTCAGCCTGCGTCAGATCGAGCGTTACCTGCACATCGGCCTGGTAGGCCGCCTGGACCTGCCCCCCAGCGTGCGAATGGAGCGCGCCCTGCTGGCACGCAAGGAAATCGAGAACCTGATCTCCATCGTCGAGACCAATAGCGATCACCCGGGTATCTACCTGATCGACGAGGCACTGCCCAGCGCCACCTTCCAGATCTTCGAGCAGAAGACCACCAGCTACGTGGCGGTGAGCCCTTACCGGCTAGGGGAGCTGCCCAACCTGCATGTGGGCATTGCCAGCGTCACCTCCTCTGCCCAGGCCGTGGACATGTACAAGAACATGTCCAGCGACCTGCTCAGCCGCGCCTGTTCCGGGCGCGAAGCCACGAAAAAACTGCAGCACCTGCTCGCCAAGCTGTGACTGGCGCTGGCACGCCAAGGCACGCAGGGCCCGGCAGGGCCGCTTTCAGCCCTTCCCTTGCGCCTCGGCCAGGCGCCGCTGGATTTCGCGGGTCTTTTCTTCCTGCTCCTTGATGGACGTCGGCGTGATCACCTTGTCCACTGCCTCGGTATCCGGGTCCGGTTGTTCCAGCACCGGGTCGGGGGATGGCGTGCCCTTCTGCGCCTGGTCCGACGAGAGTGGCCGCGGGACCTTGTCGCCCTGCTTGGTATCGGTGGGTTTCATCGGGTTCTCCTTCGAGTGCGGGGTGTTACTAAGCAGAACCCGTGAGGCAGGAAAAGTTTGAAGTGATTTGGCGGGCCCGCCTCAGATGAAGATGGTGCCGCGCAGGTAGAGCGCCGCGTGACCGCTGATGATGACCCGGTCGTTGTCCAGGACTTCGCAGTGCAGTTGGCCCTTGCGCGCCCCGCCCTGCTCGGCACTCAGGCTGCGCTTGCCCAGGCGTTGGGCCCAGTAGGTCGCCAGCGAAGTGTGGGCCGAGCCGGTGACAGGGTCTTCGTTGACCCCCACTCGCGGCCCGAACCAGCGCGAGACGAAATCCATGTGACGACCCGGCGCGGTCACGGCAACCCCGCGCACCTCGAATGCGGCCAGGGCGGCAAAGTCGGGGTCTAGCCCGGCGACGATGCTTTCATCCTCGACCACTACCAGGTAATCGTCCGTGCGATACAGCGCCTCGGCCTGTTGCAGCCCCAGGGCCTGCAGCAGGCCAGGCGGCAGGGCTACGGCTTCAGGCTGCTTGGCCGGAAAGTCCATGGCCAGGCGACCGCCTTCGCGGCGCACTCGCAATTCACCGCTGCGGGTGGAAAACCGCAGCGTGTCGCGGCATTCACCAAGCTGTTCGAACAGCACCCAGGCGGCGGCCAACGTGGCGTGCCCGCACAGATCGACCTCCACTGCGGGGGTAAACCAGCGCAGCTCGAACACCTCACCGTTGCGTACCCAATAGGCCGTCTCGGACACATTGTTCTCTGCTGCGATCCGTTGCAGCGTCGCATCAGGTAGCCAGGCGTCCAGCGGGCACACAGCCGCCGGGTTGCCGCCGAACGTCTCGGAAGAAAAAGCGTCCACCTGGAAAATATCGAGTTGCATCGGGCACCCAAGTAATGATCGTCTGGCCCAGAAAATATCAACCAGGCGTTGAATTATCAATTTATTGTTGAAATCCTGAAACGGGAACCCGCGTTGGGTCGATTGCGGCCTTTCTCTCAACCAGCGCAGCACACCACCACCGCCTCTTCACTCCCCACAAGTCCCGCAAGCCCGCCGTTCGATGTCAGAATTGCCCCCATTCGATCGTTTTGGAGACCACCATGCTTCGTGCATTTGAACGAAGGCTCGACCCTTTCCCTCCTGACGAGGTGCCCCCGCCGCCCGTGGGCCTGGCACGCTTTCTGTGGGCGTGCACGCGGGGTGCGCGCGGCTACATTCTGGCGTTCGCACTGCTCAGCGCTGCGGTGTCCATCTATGAAGCCTGGCTGTTTTCGTTCCTGGGCCAGGTCGTGGACCTGCTCTCCACCTGGCAGGCCGGGGGCGATGCGGCAGCGCAGGAACGCCGCGTGCTGTGGGGCATCGGCATCGTGATGCTGTGCAGCGTCGGGCTGGTGGCCCTGCGCACCATGGTTCAGCACCAGATACTGGCAATCAACCTGCCCTTGCGCCTGCGCTGGGACTTCCACCGCCTGATGCTGCGCCAGAGCCTGTCGTTCTTTTCCGACGAATTCTCCGGGCGCGTCACCACCAAGGTCATGCAGACCGCACTGGCGGTGCGCGACCTGCTGTTCACCCTGATCGAGATCGCCCCCGGCATCGGGGTGTACTTCATCGCGATCATCGCGCTGGCCGGCGGCTTCGCGCTCAAGCTCATGCTGCCCTTCGTTGCCTGGGTGGTGCTGTTCGGCCTGGCCATGCTGTACTTCGTGCCGCGCCTGGGCAAGGTCGGACAGGAGCAGGCCAACGCCCGCTCGATGATGACCGGGCGCATTTCCGACGCCTACACCAACATCACCACGGTGAAGCTGTTCTCCCACTCCAACCGCGAGGCGCACTTCGCCCGTGCGGCGATGGAAGACTTCAAGCAGACCGGCTTTCGCCAGATGCGCCTGGTCAGCCAGTTCGAGATCGTCAACCAGGCGCTGGTGGTGGCCCTGATCATGGCCTCCGGCGGCTATGCCCTGTGGCTGTGGCACCAGGGCGAGGTCGGCGCAGGTGCCGTGGCGGCGATCACCGCCATGGCGCTGCGCATCAATGGCATGTCGCACTGGATCATGTGGCAGATGACCTCGCTGTTCGAGAACATCGGCACCGTGCAGGACGGCATGGCCACCCTGACCCGCGGCCCCAAGGTCAAGGATGCCCCGGACGCCAAGGTGCTGCAGACCCGCGGCGGCGCGGTCACCTTCGACAAGGTGAGCTTCAACTACAACGGCGAGCGCCAGGTGCTCGACGGCCTGAGCCTGAGCATTCGCCCGGGTGAAAAGATCGGCCTGGTGGGGCGCTCCGGCGCGGGCAAGTCCACGCTCATCAACCTGCTGCTGCGCTTCTATGACGTCGACAGCGGCCAGATCCGCATCGACGGGCAGGACATCGCCCATGTGACTCAGGACAGCCTGCGCAGCGCCATCGGCATGGTCACCCAGGACACCTCGCTGCTGCACCGTTCCATTCGCGACAACATCGCCTATGGCCGGCCCGACGCCACCGACGAACAGGTCCGCAGCGCAGCCGCCAGTGCCCAGGCCGACGGTTTCATCAGCCAGTTGAGCGACCAGCAAGGCCATAGCGGCTACGACACCCTGGTGGGCGAGCGCGGCATCAAGCTGTCGGGGGGCCAGCGCCAGCGCGTCGCGATCGCCCGAGTGATGCTCAAGAACGCCCCGATCCTGCTGCTGGACGAAGCCACCAGCGCACTGGACTCCGAGGTCGAAGTAGCCATCCAGGAAAGCCTCGACGAGATGATGCAGGGCAAGACCGTGATCGCCATCGCCCACCGGCTGTCCACCATTGCGGCCATGGACCGGCTGGTGGTGATGGATGACGGGCGCATCATCGAGCAGGGTACCCACGCCGAGTTGCTTGCCAGAAATGGCACCTATGCGCAGCTGTGGCACCACCAGAGTGGCGGGTTCCTGGGTGAGGATCAGGGGGTAGCACAGGCCATGCATCAGGACTGAGCCGTACAAGCCTGCGATGGTCCGTGGTCAACGGCTATCGCAGCGTCTGCGCAGGCCGTTCATCCGCTGATCTGCACTTTGTTCACCTGGTCATGATCACAACACGATACTGACCACGCCCTCCACTTCACTCGGGAGCCACGAACATGGGGTATGTCACTGCGCGGGACGGTGTCGAGATCTTCTACAAGGACTGGGGCCCACGCGATGCCCCGGTGATCGTCTTTCACCACGGGTGGCCACTCAGTGCCGACGACTGGGATGCGCAGATGCTGTTCTTCCTTGATCACGGCTACCGGGTCGTCGCGCACGACCGCCGCGGCCACGGGCGCTCCAGCCAGGTGTGGGACGGGCACGACATGGATCACTATGCGGACGACGTTGCGGCCGTGGTCGACCATCTTGGCGTGCAGGGTGCAGCCCACGTGGGGCACTCCACCGGCGGCGGCGAGGTGATCCGCTACATCGTTCGCCATGGCCAGGAGCGTGTGTCGAGGGCTGCCCTCATCAGTGCCGTGCCACCGCTGATGGTCCAGACCCCGAACAATCCGGACGGCTTGCCCAGGTCGGTATTCGATGACTTGCAGGCGCAGCTCAAGGCCAACCGCGCACAGTTCTACCATGACCTGCCGTCGGGCCCGTTCTATGGCTACAACCGCCCAGGCGCAAACGCCAGCGAGGGCACCATCCTGAACTGGTGGCGCCAGGGCATGATGGGCTGCGCCAAGGCACACCTTGACGGGATCGTGGCCTTCTCCCAGACCGACTTCACCGACGACCTCAAGCGCATCACGATTCCCGTCCTGGTGATGCACGGGGACGATGACCAGATCGTGCCCTATGCAAACTCAGGGCCGCGGTCAGCGAAGCTGTTGCAGAACGGCACCTTGAAAACCTATGCGGGCTTGCCGCATGGCATGCCCACCACCGACGCCGACACGATCAACGCCGATCTGCTCGCGTTCCTGCGAAGCTAGGCGACCGGGGCAGGCATCCACCTGCCCCTCCCTCTCACCACGCCGGGCTGGCAACCCGATGCCGCCCCGGCTTCATCGCCGAGGGTCGACCATGAACACTCGACACACACCTTCAACAGCCTCGCAGGTACTGCGGCTGCAACCCGACGACTGGGTGCCCAACAACACCCGGCTGCCGGTGCTGATCTACCCCCACGCGATTGCGCTGCATGGCAGTGATCCGGCGGCGCAAATCGAACGCACTTTCGAGGCCAATGGCTGGCCGGCGCAATGGCGCGATGGCATCTACGCCTACCACCACTACCACACCGAGGGCCACGAAGCGCTCGGCGTGGTGTGTGGCCAGGCAAGGCTGATGCTGGGCGGCCCGCGGGGCCGCGAAGTACAGGTGAGTGCAGGCGATGTGCTGTTGCTGCCCGCCGGCACGGGCCACTGCAAACTCGATTGCAGCCCGGGCTTTCTGGTGGTGGGGGCCTACCCGCCCGGGCAGCACGCAGACATCCGACGCGAAGCGCCAACCCAGGCCCAGCTTGCGTGCATCGCCAACCTGCCCTTTCCCGATCACGGCCCGGTGCAGGACCCGCAAGGGGCCTACCAGCAGCATTGGCTCAACCAGCGTTGAAGGGCAGCGTCTGGCTCCAGCGGGCCCAGACCCGATTGCTCCCGAACCGCTAGAGACGCTACCCCAGCGCCTCGGCCGCGTTGTTTTAAATGATATTAATTCCTGTTATCTTCCTGCGCTCCCTGACCCCCAGCTCGCAGGTGTTTCGTGTCAAGCGCAGACCTCAAGGCGTTGTACCTTGCCCACCGTGAAGAAATTCAGGACTACCTGAATCGTCAGGTGCGCTGCAAGGACACCGCCGCAGACCTGACTCAGGAAACCTTCATTCGCCTGTCCGAACAGCTGGGGCGCACGCCCATCGACAACTTTCGCGCGTACCTGTTTCTGTGCGCGCGCAACCTGTTCATCGACTACCTGCGTCGCGAGCGCCACCGCAAGGGCGAGGTGGTCGAGCCCACCGAGCTGCAGGCGCTGGAGCAGAAGACCCCGAGCCTGGAACGCACGGTGATCGCCCAGGACCAGCTGGCCACGCTCAACCGCGTGATGCAGCGCATGCCCGAGCCTTGCCGCGAGGTGTTTCTGCTAGCGCGCGGCGAAGGCCTGACCTACGTGGAGATCGGTGAACGCCTGGGCATTTCGCCCAAGACCGCCTACAGCCGCATGGTGCGGGCACTGGAATTGCTCAAGCTGGGCATGTCCGAGTGAGAGTGGACTATCATGCGCCCCTGTACACCTCACCGCCGCACAGTGACCCGACCCATGGCTGAACCGCCCTTCCCCACGCCGGCCCCGGCCTCGCCCGACGAGCCCCAGGCCGACCCCATCTCGCAGCAGGCCTGCGCCTGGTTCGCGCTGATCTTCGAAGGCTCGGCCAGCCAGGCCGAGCACGAGCAGTGGCTTGAGTGGATGCTGGCCGACCCGCGCCATGCCAAGGCCTACCTGGAACTCGAAGCGCTGTGGGCCCTGGCCGCCGAGCTGCCTGCCGTGCAGGCGCCGCCTGCCCCCAAGGCCCGCGGCGTCTCGCGGCGGCGCTTCATGCAACTGGCCATGGCGGCGTGCACCGCCGCAGTGGCCACCGGCTCGGCCACACTGTGGCTCAAGGGCGACGGCCTGTCGTTTGCCGACCTGCACACGCGCGTGGGTGAAACCCGCACCGAGCGCCTGCCCGATGGCAGCGTGATCGAACTGGCC
This sequence comes from Pseudomonas sp. MF6396, assembly GCF_002018915.1. Taxonomy (NCBI): domain Bacteria; kingdom Pseudomonadati; phylum Pseudomonadota; class Gammaproteobacteria; order Pseudomonadales; family Pseudomonadaceae; genus Pseudomonas; species Pseudomonas sp. MF6396. The sequence goes on from NZ_MVOK01000017.1 coordinate 33,766, forward strand.
GGCAACACCGCCCTGGACCTCGACTTTTCCGGCACCACGCGGCGCCTGCGCATGCTGCGTGGTCAGGCCTATTTCAAGGTGGCCGCCGATACCCGCCCGCTGCGCATCGACACCGAGGCCGGCACCGTGGTCAGCCACCAGGGTGCGTTCTGCCTGTCCTGCGACGCCGGCAGCGCCGACCTGGCCGTCAGTGAGCACAATGCCGGGGTGCAAATCCCCGGCCAGCAGGCACAGTTGGGCCAGGGCGAGGCCGTGACCTTCGGCGCCGCCGGGCTCGGCCCGGTGCAGCGCGCCGAACTCGACCAGGTGCTGGCCTGGCGCAACGGCAGCCTGGTGTTCTTCGACACGCCCCTGGCCAAGGTGGTCAATCACCTGCAGCGCTGGCGCGAGGGCCGCATCTTCATCGCCGACGAGCGCCTGGCGGCACGCCCGGTGGGCCTGATCCTCAATCGCCAGCACCCCGAGCAGATGCTCGATGTGCTGGCACGCACCCTGCCGATTCGCCTGAGCCGCTACACCGACCTGGTGACCATCATCCGCCCTGCCTGACCCGCCGATGGCTGATTGAAAATTATTTGCAGTACCCATCAGACATTTGCACTCCTCGTGCGTCATCACCAGCAGATGAAACCCATTCGCAAACAGGCGAAGTCGTTCTGCCGAGGAGTCAAGGAAATGGCAACACCCCAGACGTTGTTCCCCCAGGGTTCGTGCTGGCGCATGTCGGCGCTGGGCGCCGCGATCAGTTGCGCGCTGCTGGCCCAACCGGCCCAGGCCCAGCTGCCCGCGCCCGGTACAGGGGCGGTCAGCGTGCACACGGCATTCGATATCCCCGCCCAGCAACTGCGCCAGGCATTGCTGGTGTTCAGCCAGCAGACCGGGCAGAACGTGATGCTCGACGGCAACCTGGACGCCGGCCTGCGCAGCGCACCGGTCAAGGGCAGCTACTCCGCCGATCAGGCCTTGGCCCAACTGCTGGCCGGCAGCGGCTTCACCTTCGGGCGCAGTGACGCCTCGACCCTGTACCTGGTACCGCTGCCAGACAGCGCCGGCAACAACATCGAACTGGGCGCCACCACCATCAACAGCGCCTGGAGCCTGGGCAGCACCACCGAGGGCAGCGGCTCCTACACCACCGGGCAGACCAGCACCGCCACGCGCCTGGACATGTCGCTGCGCAAGACCCCGCAGTCGATCAGCGTGATCACCCGCCAGCAGATGGACGACCAGGGCCTGAACAACCTGTCAGAGGTGATGCAGCAAACCCCGGGCATCACCGTCAACCGCGAGAACTCCGAAGGCTTCACCTTCTACTCGCGCGGCTTCGAGATCCAGAACTTCCAGTACGACGGCGTGCCCAGCCTGAGCACCGACGCCGGCAACCTGCGCGACAACTACAGCATCACCAACTCGGTGATCTACGACCGCGTCGAGGTGCTCAAGGGCGCCACCGGGCTGGTCAACGGCATCGGCTACCCGTCGGGGGTGATCAACCTGGTGCGCAAGCGGCCCACTGCCCAGTTTCAGGGCCATGTGTCCGCCGGCGCAGGCTCGTGGGATCATTACCGCACCGAGCTGGACGTGTCCGGACCGCTGCTCGACAGCGGCGCCCTGCGCGGGCGTTTCGTCGCGGCCCGTGAACAGCAGCACACCTTCATCGACTACCAGAAGCAGCAGCAGGACATCTTCTACGGCGTGCTCGACGGCGACCTGTCTGACGCCACCGTGCTGAGCGTGGGCTACGAGTACCAGCAGAACGACAACGACGCGTCCTCCACCACCCACCTGCCGGCCTTCTACAAGAACGGCACGCCGGTGCGCTTCTCGCGCTCCACCAACCCGGCGGACAAGTGGGCCTACCGCAACCATCGCACCCAGCGCGCATTCGCCAGCATCGATCACCAGTTCGACAACGAGTGGTCGCTCAAGGCCACCGCCAGCTACCGCAACTATGCCTCGCGCGAGATCATCGCAGGCCTGGCCACCGCCCATGTCGACCCGAACGACAACAGCGTCGCCCACGGCTACTACCCGGGCGGTGCGGCCAAGTTCAACACCGATACCGACGAGAAGTCCTTCGATATCTACGCCAAGGGCGCGTTCTCGCTGCTGGGCAGAAGCCACGACCTGGTGGTGGGCTACACCTATGCCCACACCACCGCGCAATCGGACCGTACCGACGGCAGCACCGACGCCGTGGCACCCGATGCCTTCGACTGGAACAACAACGCCGCCTACCCCACCGACTGGGCCTGGTGGTCGACCTTCGATATCAAGACCACGCAGAAGGTCGGCTATGCTGCGGTCGTGCTCAAGCCCACCGACGCATTCAACCTGGTGCTGGGGGCGCGGGTCACCGACTACGCGTGGAGCCTGGACAGCATCAACGCGCTGCCGCGCAGCAGCCGCACCGCCACCCGCGACACCGGTGAAGTGATCCCCTATGCCGGCATCACCTACGACCTCGACGACCAGCACACCGTGTACGCCAGCTACACCGACATCTTCAAGCCGCAGCCCTACAACCGGGGTGCCGACAACAAGCCGCTGGACCCGCTCACCGGGCAAAGCTACGAAGTGGGAATCAAGGGCGAGTATTTCGACCGTCGCCTGAATGCCAGCCTGGCGCTGTTCGAGCTCAAGCAGGACAACCTGGCGCAGTCGACCGGCACCACCGGGGAGTTCGGCAATGAAGTGATGCGCGCCGTGCAGGGCGCCACCACCCGCGGTGTGGAGCTGGAAATGTCCGGCGAGATCCTGCCCGACTGGAACATCAACGCCGGCTACGTCTATCAGGCCTCCTACGACGCCGATCACCGGCGCGTGGCGACCAACCAGCCCCAGCACCTGCTCAAGGTCGCCACCAGCTACCGCCTGCCGGCCGAGCTGAACAAGCTCACCGTGGGCGGCAACTGGCAGTGGCAGAGCCGCACCTACTTCGTCGACGACACCTTCTACGACGACGTCAACGACGTGGCGCTGCCCAGCCACAAGTTCTTCCAGGACGCCTACGGCGTGGTCGGCCTGATGGCCGCGTATGACGTGAGCAAGCAACTGAAGGTGTCGGCCAACCTCAACAACCTGTTCGACAAGACGTACTACAGCGGCATCGGCAACTACTACTCGGTCTACTACGGCGACCCGCGCAACGTGATGTTCAACGTCAGGTACAGCTTCTGACGCGCAACGCGCACGCCATCAGGCCTGCTGGCGGGTCGCCGCCAGCACGATCTCGCGGATGCACACGCCCTGAGGCTGTTCGTAGGCGTAGCGGATCGCATTGGCCACATCGTCCGCCGACAGTACCACGCCGCCCATGCCGGCCTTCCAGTCCTGGTAGCCGGACTTGATCGCCTCATCGGTGGTGTGGCCGAGCAGCTCGGTTTCCACCGCACCCGGCGCGATGGTGATGACCCGCACGTTGTGCGCCGCCACTTCTTCGCGCAGGTTTTCCGAGATCGCGTGCACGGCAAACTTGGTGCCCACGTAGGCCACATGGTTGGGGAAGGTCTTGCGCCCGGCCACCGAGCCGACGTTGATCACCGTGCCGTGGTTGCGTTCGATCATGCCGCCCAGTACCGCATGGATGCCGTTGAGCAGGCCCTTGACGTTCACATCCAGCATGCGCTCCCACTGCTCGGGGGCCTGGGTGGCGGTATCACCCAGCAGCATCACCCCCGCATTGTTGACGATCGCATCGGCCGGGCCGTACTGCGCCTCGGCCTCCTTCACCGCAGCCAGCAGCGCCTCGCGGTCGGTGACGTCGACACCCTTGCACAGGGTGGCGGGCAAGCCCAGTGCGAGCAGGCGCTCCACGCGCCGGGCCAGCAGCAGCAGGGGGTGGCCCTGGGCAGAGAACAGGCGCGCGACGGCCTCGCCGATGCCCGAGCTGGCGCCGGTCACGATGATCAGGGGTTTGTTCATGAAAGTGCTTCCGTCATTGGTTTATCAGATGACGCAAAGCGTATAGTGCCGGCCACAGCAGATAAAATGCTTAATTCCTCTTGCAGACATCGGCCTTACCTATGGATATCCGGCACCTCAAAGCCTTTGTGGCGGTGTTCGAAGAACGCAACATCACCAGCGCCGCCCAGCGCCTGTGCATCAGCCAGCCGACCTTGTCGGTGACCATCCGCCAGCTCGAAGAAGCCCTGGGCGCCACCCTGTTCAACCGCCAGTCGCGAGGGGTGGAGGTGAGCGAGGCAGCGCGTTCGCTGTACCCGCAGGCCTGCGCGCTGGTCAGCGAGGCCGAGGCCCTGCGCCAGCGCTTTCGCACCAGCGATGCGCGCCAGCACCTGAGCCTGGGCATCGAGCCGGACCTGAGCCCCGCGCAGGTCGCTGCGTTTCTGCGCTTTGCCCACCAGGTGGTGGCGCACCTGTATATCACGCTGCACGAGGGCTGTGCCGGCGATGCGCGCCTGGCGGTGGAAGAACAGTGCTGCGAAGACGAGCTGTTCCTGCCGGTGTGGGACGACCCGTTCGTGCTGGTGAGCGCAGCCGGCAGGCAGCCGGGCACGGTCACCAGCCTGTACCCCTGGGTCATCTGCCCCGAACACCCCTCCCACCAGCGCCTGATGGCGCTGTATGGCAACTCCACCGCGTCGGCGGTGGCCAGCAGCGGCTCGCTGCAGCAGTCGCTGCTGCTGGTGGCGGCCGGGGTCGGCGTGGCGGCGCTGCCGCACTCGCTGGTGAGCGCGGCACAAGGGGTGCAGGTGCATGCGCTCAACAGCCCGCTGCCCAGTCGCCGGGTGGGCCTGTGCTACAGCGGCACTGCGCTGGAGCACCCGGTGCTGCGCCTGCTGCACGCCGCGCTGCGCGACGCCCCGGCCGGTACCTGGCAATGATGCGACAGGCATCGAAAGCCGCGGTCTGAACAGACCGCTGGCTGTTTTCGCGATCTTCAGACTCCGTTAAGAATTGCCTCGGATACTCCTCCCGACACACACCCCGGGAGGCGTGATCGATGCCCGATTCTGACTGGAACATCCCCCTGCCCCTGCACTTCGCAGCCGCAGGCGGTTCGGTGATGAGCCTTGCCAGGGCCTTGCCCGGCGATAGCCTGCGCCCGGCCTACGAGGCCTTCATCCAGCAGCGCTTTCGCAAGGCCCATGGTGCGCATATCGCACACTTCATGCCGCAGCTGTTCGGCATCAGCGATGCCTCCGGCGCGCTGTGCGCCGTGGCCGGTGTGCGGCTGGCCAGCAGTGAGGCGCTGTTTCTGGAGCGCTACCTGGACGAGCCGATCGCCCCCTTGATCAGCGCCACCGAGAACAACCCTGTCGATCGCAGCGCCATCGTCGAGGTCGGCAACCTGGCGGCCGCCGATACCGGCAGCGCGCGCCTGAGCATCATTGCCGTTACCTACCTGCTGGCCATGGGCGGTCTGGAGTGGGTAGCGTTCACCGGCAGCATCGGCCTGGTAAACAGCTTCCACCGCCTTGGGCTCAAGCCAGTGAGGCTGTGCACGGCCGACCCCCTGCGCCTGGGCGAAGAACGCCATAACTGGGGCAGCTACTACCAGAGCCAGCCCCAGGTGCATGTTGGCAACATCCGTGCAGGCTTCATCCATTTGCGCAACATGGGCGTGTTCACACGCCTGGGCCTGCCTACCGCCGTCGGGGAGGCCTGTCATGTCGCCTGAACTGCAGCATTTCGAACAGGTGCTGCGCAGGCACGCCGAACACACGCCCAACGCCATTGCGTTGTGGGGCGACCAGTTGAAGCTGGACTACGCCACGCTGCAGGCCGAGGTGCAGTACCGCCAGCAACGCCTGCGCGATGAGTCGGCCAGGGTCGTGGCACTGGCCCTGGATAACGGTGTGGAAGCCATGCTGTGGGATCTGGCATTGCTGTTTGCAGGCGTGACCTGCGTGCTGCTGCCGCCCTTTTTCAGCCCCGCACAGCGCAGCCATTGCCTGGCGCAGAGCCAGGCCAGCCTGGTGATTGCCGAGCCGGCCCTGGCCCCCGAACTGCTGGCGTGCGGCTATGTCGAAGACGGCGCGTTCTGGCGCAGGCAATGGTCGGGGCCCGACCTGATGCCCGAGGGCACCGCCAAGCTGACCTTCACCTCCGGCACCACCGGAACCCCCAAGGGCGTATGCCTGGGCGCCGAGAGCATGCTGCGCGTTGCCCGGGCGCTGGAGCAGGCCAGCCGAATCACCGCGCCACAGCACCACCTGACCCTGCTGCCGCTGGCGATCCTGCTGGAGAACCTGGGTGGCTACGCCGCGCTGATGGCCGGGGCCACGGTGAGTGTCCCCAGCCTGGCGGCTCTGGGCATCCAGGGCGCAAGTGGCGTCGATGCTGCGCGCCTGCTCGGCACCCTCGCCGACCGTGCGCCCCACAGCCTGATCCTGGTGCCGCAACTGCTGCTGGTGCTGGTCAGCGCCGCTGAACAGCGCGCCTTCGACCCGCGCACGTTGCGCTTTGCCGCGGTGGGCGGGGCCAGGGTCGCCACCGAACTGCTGATCCGCGCGCAGCGCATCGGCCTGCCGGTGTATGAAGGCTACGGCCTGTCGGAATGCGCCTCGGTGGTGTGCCTGAACCGGCCACAGGCCCATCGCCCCGGCAGCGTGGGTCAGCCACTGCCCCACCTGCAGGTCAGGCTGGCCGAAGACGGCGAGGTGCTGATCAAGGGCTCGGCCCTGCTCGGCTACCTGGGCCAACCGCCGCACACCGACGCCTGGTTGCCCAGCGGTGACCTGGGCGAGCTGGACGCCGAAGGGTTCCTGTACATCAAGGGGCGCAAGAAACACCAGTTCGTCACCAGCTTCGGCCGCAACATCAACCCCGAATGGGTCGAAGCCGAACTGACCCAGCGAGGGGTGTTCGCCCAGGCCTTCGTCTATGGCGAAGCCATGGCTCACAACCACGCATTGCTGTGGCCACATCAACCGGGCTGCACCGACACCGAACTGGCAGCGGCCGTGGCCCAGGCCAATCAGGCCCTGCCCGATTACGCCCAGGTGCATCGCTGGACGCGCCTGGAACAACCGTTCACGACCGCCAATGGCCTGCTCACGGCCAATGGCCGCCCGCGCCGCGATGCCATCGTCGAGCGCTACCGCTCCCAACTCACCGACCCCCTTGCCTGCGAGGCTACCCGACCATGAGCTTTTTCGACACGCTGCAAGAAGCAACCCATCAGCAACGCCATGCGCTGTTCAGCCTGCCGGTGATTCGCGATGCCCTCGAAGGCAAGGTCAGCCTGGATAGCTACCAGGCCTTCCTGGCCCAGGCCTACTACCATGTGCGTCACACCGTACCCTTGATGATGGCATGCGGCGCCCGCCTGCCCTCGCGGCTGGAGTGGCTGCGCAAAGCCGTGTGCGAGTACATCGAAGAGGAGTATGGCCACGAGCAATGGATACTCAACGACATTGCTGCCTGCGGCGGTGACAGGGATGCCGTGCGCGAAGGTCGGCCTTCACTGCCGATCGAGCTGATGGTCGCCTACCTCTACGACCTGATCGCGCGGGGCAACCCGGTAGGGCTGTTCGGCATGGTCAATGTGCTGGAAGGTACCAGTATTGCCCTGGCCACCCATGCCGCGCACAGCATCCGCGCGCGCCTGGCGCTGCCGGAGGCCGCCTTCAGCTACCTCAGTTCCCATGGCTCGCTGGACCTCGAGCACATGCAGACCTATCGCCGTTTGATGAACACCCTGCAGGCCCCTGATGACCAGGCCGCGGTGATCGATGCGTCGCGCGTGGTCTACCGCCTGTATGCCGACATGTTTCGCGGCCTGCCGCACGATGGAGCACAGCATGCGCCTGTCTGACGCCCGCGTGGTCCTGACCGGTGCCAGTGGCGGGATCGGCCTGGCCATAGCCGCCGCCCTTTGCGCCAACGGCGCCCGCGTGCTGGCGGTGGCCCGGCATGCCGAACCCCTGCAATCGCTGCTGCAAGAGTACCCTGCGCAACTGACCTGGATGGGCGCCGACCTGACCTTTCTCGTGGACAGGCGCAAGGTGCTCAACGCGGCCCAGGCCCTGGGCGGCGCGAACCTGCTGATCAATGCCGCGGGCGTGAACCATTTCGCCATGTTCGAGCAACTGGACGACAGTGACATCAATGCCATGCTGGCAGTGAACATCAGTGCCCCCATGTGCCTGACTAGGCTGTTGTTGCCGCTGCTCAAACAGGCCGACAGCGCCATGGTGGTCAATGTCGGGTCTACCTACGGTTCGATCGGCTACCCCGGCTACGCGGCCTACTGCGCGAGCAAGTTCGCCCTGCGCGGGTTTTCCGAAGCGCTGCGCCGGGAACTGGCCGACACCCGGGTCAACGTCCTGTACGTCGCCCCGCGGGCCACCCGCACCCCCATGAACAGCCCGGCGGCGCAGGCCCTGAACGTTGCCCTCAAGGCCAATGTCGATGATCCGAAAACCGTGGCCAGCGCCGTGATTCACGCCATTGCCGGTGATCGGCGCGACCTTTACCTGGGTTGGCAGGAGCGCTTTTTCGTGCGCCTGAACAACCTGCTGCCGCACCTGGTGGACCGCGGTCTGCGCAAGCAGTTGCCACTGATCCGCCGCCTCAGCCACAAGACCGACCGCGAGCCGCCCAAACCATGAAAAAGATTGCCACCTGCCTGCTGGTCTGGGGCCTGAGCCAAGGCGCCTGGGCCCTGGACAATGCCGACCAGCAACGCCTGAACATGCTTCAGCAAAGCTGGGCACACATCCAATACCAATTGCCGCCAGACCAACGCGCGACAGCCTTCGAGCAATTGTCCAGCCAGGCCTCGGCGTTTACCCGGGAACGTCCGACCACGGCTGAAGCCTGGATCTGGTCGGGCATCGTCACCAGCAGTTGGGCCGGTGCGCAGGGCGGGCTGGGCGCGCTGGGCAAGGCCAAGACGGCCAAGGCCGACCTTGAAAAGGCGCTGACGCTGGACCCCAGGGCGCTGCAGGGCTCCGCCTACACCAGCCTTGCAGCCCTGTATGATCGCGTACCAGGCTGGCCAATCGGCTTTGGTGACGCCGACAAGGCCGAACAGCTGCTCAAGCAGGCCTTGCTGATCAATCCCGATGGCATCGACAGCCTGTACTTCTGGGGCGATCACCTCTACCGTCAAAAGCGTTACCCCGAGGCCAGGGCAGCCTTGCTCAAGGCACTGCAAGCCACCCCGAGGCCAGGGCGTGAAATCGCCGATAGCGGACGTCGCCATGAAATCAACGCGCTGCTGGCGGACATCGACAAGAAACTCGACTGACAGGAGTCACCGTGCGCTTGCTGCTGATAGAAGATGACGTGGCCCTGGGTGAAGGCATTCATCAGGCCCTGGGGCGCGAGGGCTACACCGTCGACTGGCTCCGGGACGGCAGCAGCGCCCTGCATGCGCTGCTCAGTGAAACCTTCGACCTGGCGGTGCTCGACCTGGGGCTGCCGCGTATGGACGGCCTCCAGGTGCTGCGTCGCCTGCGTCATAGCGGCTCCACCCTGCCGGTGCTGATACTCACCGCGCGCGATGCCACCGAAGACCGCATTGCCGGGCTGGATGCCGGTGCCGACGACTACCTGATCAAACCCTTCGACCTGGCGGAGCTCAAGGCGCGCCTGCGGGCCCTGCTGCGCCGCAGCGCCGGGCGGGCCAAGGCAAGAATCGAGCATGCAGGCATCAGCCTGGACCCCGGCACTCAGCAGGTGTCCTTCCATGGGCAGAACGTGCCCCTGACGCCCAAGGAATATCAGCTGCTGCATGAGCTGCTTTCACCGCCGGGGCGTGTCATGACCCGCGAGCGGCTGACCCAGTTGCTTTACGGCTGGAACGAAGAAGCAGAAAGCAACACCCTGGAGGTGCACATCCATCACCTGCGCAGAAAATTCTCCGCCGACCTGATCCGAACCGTACGCGGCGTGGGTTATCTGGTGGAGGAGCGCCGATGATGTCGATCCGACGCCGTACCCTGACCCTGATCATCGGCCTGATGCTTACCGGCCTTGTGATTCTCAGCGCCTTCAACCTGCATGACAGCAACCACGAGATAGCCGAGGTGTATGACGCACAACTGGCCCAGAATGCGCGGCTGCTGCAGGGCGTCATGCGCATGCCGCTGGCTGGCGACCAACACACCGAACTGTACCAGGCGTTCAACCAGGCCCTGAGCGAAGCCACACCCAGGCTTGACGGCCACCCTTATGAAAGCAAGATCGCGTTTCAGGTGTGGGATGCGCAGGGCCAGGTGCTGGTACATACCAACAGCGCCCCCGCCTTCACCTCGCCACCGTCGGCACCGGGCTTCAGTGACGTGCATGACCTGCATGGCCGGCAGTGGCGCGCCTTCCTGCTCGAAGACAAAATCAACCAGGTGCGGATCTGGGTGGGCGAGCGCGACGACGTACGCACTGACCTGGTCGACCGCATCGTACGCCACACCCTGTGGCCCAATATGCTCGGCAGCCTGATCCTGGCAGCAATGGTCTGGCTGGCCATTGGCTGGGGGCTCAAACCCCTGGCCAACATGGCAGCCACCCTGCGTGCCCGTCATTCAGGGTCGCTTGAACCTCTGCAACTGATGCCATTGCCTGCAGAACTCGAACCGATGCAGGCCGCGCTGAACCGCATGCTGGCGCAGATCCAGGAAGTGCTGGGACGCGAGCGCCGCTTCATTGCCGACGCGGCTCATGAAATGCGCACGCCCCTGGCGGTCCTGCGGGTGCACGCGCAAAACCTGCAGGAGGCCGGGACCGAACAGGAGCACCGTGAATCGCTGGCGCACCTGATACACGGGGTGGACCGCGCCAGCCGACTGGTCAACCAACTGCTCACCATGGCACGCCTGGAACCGCAGCCGGGTCATGCCCATGCCCCGCGAATCGACCTTGAACACACTGTGCGCGACAGCCTGGTGCAGATGACCCCATGGCTACTGGACCAGGGCCTTGAACTGGTGTTCGAGGCCGCCCCGGGCAACTACCTTGCCCGAGTGGATGGCGGGGCGATCGATATCGCACTCAACAACCTGGTGACCAATGCCGCGAACTTCTCCCCCGAGGGAGGGATCATCAGCGTTCGCCTGAGCCGCCAGCCGACGCATTTCGTGCTGTCGATACAGGACGAGGGGCCTGGTATCGACGAAGCTGAACGCGAGCGCCTGTTCGAACGCTTCTACAGTCGTGGCAATGCACAGGGCTCCGGCCTTGGCCTGGCCATCGTCCAAGCGGTCGCCATGCGGCTGGGCGGTCAGGTCCGGCTGGAGAACATGGCCACCGGCGGGCTGTGCGCAACCCTGGAGATTGCGCTGGACTGAACCCGCCCCCCCGCTGACAGGTAGCCATCGACGGTCATGGCGCCAGGTCAGGGTCCGAGTCGCTGTGCTTCTGGCCGATCGGGTCGGTGGCCGGCGACTGCTGCGGCGCCTGGGTATCGATGCCCGGTGGCGGCGCAAGCTGCAGTATCTCGCTGGTGTAGGCCCACTCCTGCTGCACCCGGGCCGGGTCGTCGTTCAGGTGGGTGCCGTAGCTGGGCACGATCTGGTGCAGCTTCTGCTGCCAGGCCGGGCTGGCGACCTTGTCCTTGAACACCTTCTGCAGCACTTCGAGCATGATCGGCGCCGCCGTGGATGCGCCGGGCGATGCGCCCAGCAGCCCGGCAATGCTGCCATCGGCCGCGCTCACCACCTCGGTGCCCAGCTTGAGCACCCCGCCCTTTTCCTTGTCGCGCTTGATGATCTGCACCCGTTGCCCGGCCTGCCACAGGCGCCAGTCTTCCTTCTTGGCCTGGGGGAAGTAGGTCTGCAGCGCCTCGAAGCGGTCGTCGTCCGATTGCATCAGCTGGCCTGCCAGGTACTGCACCAGGTCGAACTGGTCGATCCCCACCTTGGTCATGGGCCACAGGTTATGGGTGGTCATGCTGGAGAACAGGTCCAGGTACGAGCCTTCCTTGAGAAACTTGGTGGAGAAGGTCGCGAACGGCCCGAACAGGATCACTCGCTTGCCATCGAGTACCCGGGTATCCAGGTGCGGCACCGACATCGGCGGCGCGCCCGTGGCGGCGATGCCGTAGGCCTTGGCCATGTGCTGCTGGGCGATGGTGGGGTTGTCGGTGACCAGGAACGAGCCGCCCACCGGGAAGCCCGCGTAGTCCTGGGCCTCGGGAATGCCGGACTTCTGCAGCAGCGGCAGCGCCGCGCCGCCGGCACCGATGAACAGGAACTTGGCATCGGCGGTCGACTTCTCGCCGCTCTTGAGGTTCTTGTACTCCACATGCCAGGAGCCGTCGTCATTGCGACGGATGTCCTCGACCTCGCTGGACAGCTTGAGCGAGAAATTCTCCTGCTGCTGCAGGTGCGCCACGAACTGGCGGGTGATCTCGCCGAAGTTCACGTCGGTGCCGATCGGCGTCCAGGTGGCGGCGATCTTCTGGTTGGGGTCGCGGCCCTCCATCATCAGCGGCACCCACTTGCGGATCTGCGCCGGGTCTTCGGAGTACTGCATCGGCCGGAACAGGGGGCTGGCCTGCAGCGCCTCGTAGCGGCGCTTGAGGAAACTGATGTTGTCGTCACCCCACACGAAGCTCATGTGCGGCGTGGAATTGATGAACGAGCGCGGGTTCTTCAGCACCCCGTTCTTGACCTGCCAGGCCAGAAACTGGCGCGTCACCTGGAACGCCTCGTTGATCTCGACCGCCTTGGTGATGTTGATCTTGCCGTCCTTGTCCTCGGGCGTGTAGTTCAGCTCGGCCAGCGCCGAGTGCCCGGTGCCGGCGTTGTTCCAGCCGTTGGAGCTTTCCTCGGCCACCCCGTCCAGGCGCTCGACCATCTCCATCGACCAGCCCGGCTCCAGCTCGTTGAGCCAGATTGCCAGCGTGGCGCTCATGATGCCGCCTCCCACCAGCAGTACATCGACCTTCTTCGATTCCGCCCCCTGCGCCTGGCCGGCCGCCAGTGACACGGCCAGGCCCAATGTGGCCACGTTCCTTGCGAACTTCATGGCATATCCCCCCAATTGCATTACGAGACGATCCAGTGAGTGTGGCTCATGGATCGCGCATGACAAGCCGTACAAGCGACCCGGTGCAGTCAGTGGGGTTCCCTTGGATCGGGCCGCGGCGGCGCCAGGGCACGGGCAAAACGCTATCAAACTGAACCAATTCATCAGCTAAGGATCAGTTTTAGCATCGTGAAACCACAGGATTTGATACCTTGTCCGCGCTTTCTACACTTGGCCGGGATCGCTTGTGCCCTTCCCCTGCACGGCCTGCCAACACGCCTTCAGGAGGGATCTTGTGACCACCACCCACCCCAGCGACGCTTTCCAGATCGCCCTGGCCAACTGCGCCCGTGAACAGATCCGTACCCCCGGCAGCATTCAGCCCCAGGGGTTCATGGTCGTGGTGCAGGAGCCGGCCATGCTGATCCGCCAGGTCAGCGAGAACCTGCCGGACTGGCTGGGGGTGGAGATCGACGCCTTGCTGGGCGTGCATTTCGATGCGGTGGTGCAGGACGGTTGCAGTTTCGTCGAGCAGCTGGGCGAACTCGACGAAGACCAGTCCCAGCCCTATCACGTGGCCGACGTACAGTTTCTGATCGGCCAGCAGGCGCAGCGCCTGCCGATGATGCTGCACCGCCACGACCAGGTGCTGATCGCCGAATTCCAGCGCCCGGCCGCCGTGCCGGCGCCAAGCTCGCGGCTGTACCCGCTGGTGCGCTCCTTCGTTGGCGGCGCACCGGACAGCGAGAGCATCGACGAGCTGTGCGAGCGGGCGGTGCGCGTGATCAAGCGCCTGACCGGGTTCGGCCGGGTCAAGTCCTACCGCTTCGACACCGAGGGCAACGGGCTGGTCAACGCCGAGCTGGTCGACGACGACTACCCCAGCTACAAGGGCCTGTGCTTCCCTGCTTCGGACATCCCGGCGCAGGCCCGGGCGCTGTACTGTGCCAACCGCATCCGCGTGATCGAGGATGCCGACTACCAGCCGGCGCGCCTGCTGCCGGCCGCCAACCTGCTCACCGGCCAACCCCTGGACCTGAGCTTCTCGACCCTGCGCAGCGTCTCGCCCGTGCACCTGCAATACATGCGCAACATGCAGACCTGGGCCTCGATGTCGGTTTCCATCGTGGTCGAGGGCCGGTTATGGGGGCTGGTGTCGTGTCATCACCGCACGCCGCGCAGCGTGAGCTTTCAGGTGCGTACCGCCTGCGAACTGCTGGGCCGGGTGCTGTCGCTGCAGATCGAGACCCGCGAAGCCCACCTGCGCCACGCGCGCATGCTCGAGATCCGCCAGCGCATCGTGCAACTGCTGGGCGCCATCGCCGACCAGGACAGCGTGCGCCTGGGCCTGCGCGCCCTGCCCGACATCTTCACCGACTTCGTCGGCGCCGCCGGTGCCGCAGTGGTGTCCAGCACCGGCTGCGATACCTACGGGCACACCCCGCCCCAGGCGCGGATCATGGCCCTGGTGGGCTGGCTGACCGCCCGCGGCGACGCCGAGGTGTTCCATACCGACAACGCCGGGCGCGATATCCCGCACCTGACGGGGCTGGCCGACATGGCCAGCGGCATCCTTGCCGTGTCCATTTCCGAACTGCACCCGCATTACCTGATCTGGTTCAAACCCCAGCAGTCCCAGGTGGTGCACTGGGCCGGCCGCCCGGAAAAAAGCATCGCCCAGAGCGGCTCGCTGAACCCGCGCGAAAGCTTCGAGCAGTGGCAGCAGATCGTCGAAGGCTTCTCGACCCCCTGGGACCCCAGCGAAATCGAGGGCGTGCAGGAGCTGCGCCAGGCCATCCTCGGCATCGTGCTGCGCAAGGCCGAAGAACTGGCGCAACTGTCCGAACCCCTGGAAAAGACCAACAAGGAACTGGAAGCCTTCTCCTACAGCGTCTCCCACGACCTGCGTGCGCCGCTGCGGCATATCGCCGGCTACGCCGAGCTGCTCAGCGATGCCGAAGGCGCCAACATGTCCGAGCGCAGCCTGCGCTTTCTGGGCACCATCGAGAACTCCGCCAAGTTCGCCGGCACCCTGGTGGACAACCTGCTGAGCTTCTCGCAGATGGGCCGGTGCGCCATGCACCTGTCCGACGTCAACCTGTCGGCGATGGTCGCCTCCATCAAGCTGGAGATGCTGCCCGACTACGAGGGCCGCGACATCCGCTGGACCTTCAACGCCCTGCCGATCGTGGTGGCCGACCCGGCCTTCCTGCACCTGGCCCTGCGCAACCTCATCGCCAACGCCATCAAGTACACCCGCGGCCGGCCGGTGGCGCTGATCGAGGTCGACGTGCAGGAACGCGACGACGCCCACGTGATCAGCGTGCGCGACAACGGCGTCGGCTTCGACATGCAGTACGCCAACAAGCTGTTCGGCGTGTTCCAGCGCCTGCACCGCATGGAAGAGTTCGAAGGCACCGGCATCGGCCTGGCCAATGTGCGGCGCATCATCGAGCGCCATGGCGGCACGGTATGGGCCCACGGTGTCCCGGACCAGGGCGCGACGTTCTATTTTTCACTTCCAAAGAAAACCCTCATGCCCACTGCATGACCCACACGAGGGCGCTCCATGCTCAAACCGATACTCCTGGTAGAAGACAACCCCAACGACCTCGAACTGACCCTGCTCGCGCTCGAGCGCAGCCAGCTGGCCAACGAGGTGATCGTGGTACGCGACGGCGCCGAGGCGCTGGACTACCTGTTCCGCAGGAACAGCCATGCCGACCGCCCGCAAGGCAACCCGGCAGTGCTGCTGCTTGACCTCAAGCTGCCCAAGGTCGATGGCCTGGAGGTGCTCGAGCAGGTGCGCGACTCGGCCGACCTGCGCAGCATTCCGGTGGTGATGCTGACCTCGTCCCGCGAAGAGCCGGACCTGGACCGCGCCTATCAGCTGGGCGTGAATGCCTACGTGGTCAAACCCGTGGAGTTCAAGGAGTTCGTCGGCGCCATCTCCGACCTGGGGATTTTCTGGGCTGTGCTCAACGAGCCACCGCCCGGTTCCACCCGGGTCGTGCGTCGCCCCAAGTCATGATGACAACACATGCCTAGACGAGAGCCCGGAGCGCCGACGCCGCTCCCCAGAATAAAGCTGCTGCTGATCGAAGACAGCACCCACGACGTCGAGCTCACGCTGTTGACGCTGGAGCGCTATGGCCTGCAGGTCGACCCGGTGGTGGTGCACGATCACATCGGCGCCTGCGAGGCCATGCAGCAGCACACCTTCGACGTGATCGTGTGCGACTACCTGCTGCCCTCCTCGTCGGGCATCCAGGTGCTCGAGGTGGCCCAGCGGGCGGCCCCGGAAACGCCGTTCATCTTCCTGTCCGGCATCTTCGGCGAACAGCAGGCGGTGGAGACCATGCGCCTGGGCGCGGTCGACTACGTGCTCAAGCAGAACCTCAAGGTGCTGCCCAAGGCCATCCGCCGCGCCGTGCTCGAAGTGCGCGAACGCGAGAAGCGCCGCGCTGCGGAAAACGCCCTCGAAGAGGTCGAGACCCGCGCCCGCCTGGCCATCCAGGCTGCCGAGATGGGCGTGTGGGAACTGAGCGTGCCCAGCGGCTCGGTGCTGTGGGACGAGCGCTGCCGCGCCCTGTACGAAGTCACGCCCAGCTGCAACCTGCACCTTGACCAGGTGCTGGAGCACTGCCACCCCGACGACCGGGCTATGCTGCGGGCCAAGGTCGAGCAGGCCCTGAGCTGCGAATCGGTGTTCCATGCCGAATACCGCGTGCAGTTGTCGGGCGGTCGCCTGCGCTGGATCAACTCCAACGGCCGTTCGCTGTTCAAGGATGGCCGTTGCGTGCGTTTCAGCGGGGTGATGCAGGACATCAGCGAGCGCAAGGTCGCCACCCAGGCCCTGGTGCAGTTGACCGAAACCCTGGGCGAGCGCGTAGAGCAACGCACCCGCGAGCGCGACCGCACCTGGGAGCTGTCGCGTGAACTGCTGGGGGTGCTGCGCTTCGACATGACCCCGATCAACTTCAACCCGGCCTGGGAGGCGGCGCTGGGTTGGTCGCGGGACCAGATCGGCAGCCTGCGCCTGTGGGAGCTGATCCACCCCCTCGATCTGGACGCCACCATCAAGGAAACCCGCAGCATCGCCAGCGGCAACGTATCGACCCGCTTCGTCAACCGCATGCGCCACGCCAACGGCGACTACCGGTGGCTGTCCTGGACCATCGTGCCGGAGAACGGCCTGATGTACGCCGCCGTGCGCGACATCACCGATGAGCGTGCGGTGGTCGAGGAACTGGCCGCCACCAACAAGCGCCTGCGCGAACAGATCGACGAGAAGGAACGCGTGGAAGCCACGCTGCAGCAGATGCAGCGCCTGGAAGTGGTCGGCCAGCTGACGGCTGGAGTGGCCCACGACTTCAACAACCTGCTCACGGTGATCCTCACCAGCGCGACCTTTGCCACGCGCGACATTGCCCGCGGCAACCTGGACAAGGCCCGCACCCGGCTGGAACACATCACCGACGCCGGTGAACGTGGCGCCCGGCTCACGGCCCAGCTGCTGTCGTTCTCGCGCCGCCAGCGCCTGCAACCGCGCCCGGTGGACCTGAACGCCACCGTGCGCGGCATGCAGAGCCTGCTGAACAAGGCGCTGGGGGCCAATATCTGGGTAGAGATGTCGCTGGCCCCGGACCTGTGGACCGCCTCGGCGGACCTGACCCAGACCGAGATGATCATCCTCAACCTCATCATCAACGCCCGCGACGCCATGGCCAACGGGCCCGGCTCGGTGCTGCTGCGTACTCACAACGTCACCGTGGAGGCCGCGCCCCTGCGGCCCGAAGACCCGGAACCCGGCCACTACGTGGTGTTCTCCATCGTCGACTCGGGCAGCGGCATGAACGAGGACACCCTGCTCAGGGCCTTCGAGCCGTTCTTCACCACCAAGCCGGTGGGGCATGGATCGGGGCTGGGGCTGGCCCAGGTGTTCGGTTTCGCCAAGCAGTCCGGTGGCGGGGTGCGCATCGAAACCACCCTGGATGTCGGCACCACGGTCAGCGTGTACCTGCCGCGGATCCAGGGCGACGCCGTGGCCGTGCTGCCCAGCCCTGCGCCGGTGAGTGAACCGCATCAACCGCTGGGCTCGACCATCCTGCTGGTGGACGATGACAGCACCGTGCGTACCCTCACGGCCACCTTGCTGGAATCGTTTGGCCTGAAGGTGGTGCAGGCGCGCAACGGCCCGGATGCACTGAACATGCTGAGCCCCGAGATCGACCTGCTGCTGACCGATTACGCCATGCCGGGCATGACCGGCGGCGAGCTGGCAGCCCTGGTCAAGCGCTCCTACCCGCAGTTGCCGGTGGTGTTCGTGACTGGCTATGCCAATACCGACGTGCTGGGGCTGAGCCATTCGACGGTGATCCAGAAGCCGTTCAGCGAGCGCGACTTGCGCAGCAAGATCTGGGCAGCGCTGGCGCGTTGAAAAAACCTGTACACGCTTTCTACCTGGCCGAGCAAAAAAGATTATTCTTGAATGACATTTTTCAACGCCAGACTATGTGAGAGCCGAATATGAAGATCGATGACATGGACGCCTTCGTCGCCGTCATCCGCTGCCAGTCGACCAACCTTGCGGCGCAGTCGCTGCAGTTGACGCAGCCGGCCATCACACGACGCGTGCAGAACTTCGAGGAAGACCTGGGCACCAACCTGCTCGACCGCAACACCAAGCCGCTCAAGCCCACGCCCATGGGCTGGCGCGTGTACGAACAGTGCAAGGCCATCCTGCGCGAGATCGACACCCTGCGCGAGCTGGTGGCCAGCCACGGCTCGCCCAGCGGCACCCTGCGCCTGGGCGTGCCGCAGACCATCGGCGATGTGGTGCTGCTCGATGCCCTGGCGCAGATTCGCCAGGCCTACCCCGAGCTGCGGACCCAGGTCGCCAGCGGCTGGGGCAGCGCGCTGATCGCCAGGATGGAAAACGGCGAGCTGGATGCGGCCGCCGCGCTGTTCCCCTCCGGCAAGATCTTCCCCGAAGGTATCGCCAGCCGTTCCATCGGCCGCATGCACCTGCGGGTGGTGGCCGCCAAGGGCAGCGCCAGCAAGCGCAGCTACAAGCTCAAGGACTGCTACAGCCAGGGCTGGGTGCTCAACCCCGACGGCTGCGGGTTTCGCGCCGGCCTGCAGCGCGCCTTGAGCGAGCAGGGGCTGTCGCTGCAGATCAACCTGGAAACCTTCGGCACCGAACTGCAACTGGGCCTGGTCGCCAACGGCCAGGGCCTGGGGCTGGTGCCCGAGCCGCTGCTGGCCGCCAGCCGTCATCGCGACCTGCTTGAAGTGGTCAACGTCAGCGACTTCAAGCCCCAGGTCGACCTGTGGCTGTTTCACCCCAGCTACCTGGGCAACCTGCAGGAGCCGGTGGAGCTGTTCGGCAGCGTCACGGCGCAGCGGCTGGCGCTGTAGCAGCCCCGCCCTGCCCCGCATCAGCCAAGGCAGCGGGCCTCACTCCAGCGTGATGTTGCCCGCCCGGATCACCTCGCCCCACCGTGCGCCGTCATCGGCGATCAGCTTGGCAAACCCCGCCGGGGTACTGTGCTCGACGCTGATCCCGTTCTGCGCGAACCGCTCGGCGGTCTGCGGCGCCTGGGCAATCGCGGCAATCGCCGCGCTCAACTGCTCGACCAGCTGCGGCGAAGCGCCCTTGGGCAGCACCAGGCCGAACCAGCCAGATGCCTCGAACCCCGGCAGGCCTGCCTCGCTGGCACTCGGCACCCCTGGCAGCAACGGCGAGCGCTGCGCGCTGCTGAGCACCAGCCCCTTGAGCTTGCCGGCCTGGATCTGCGGGGCCAGCACGGTGAGGGTATCCACCGCCACATCCACCTCGCCGCCCAGCACCGCCGTGACCGCCGGCGCACTGCCCTTGTACGGCACGTGCAGCAGGTCGATGCCCGCCAGGTTCTTCAGCAACTCCCCGGACAGGTGGCACAGGGTGCCGTTGCCGCACGACGAATAGCTCAACGCGCCCGGGCGCGCCTTGGCCTGGTCGATCAGCGCTTGCAGCGTGTCGACCTTGCTGGCAGCCGGTACGGCCACCACGTTGGGCACCGAGGCCAGCACCGCCACGGGCGTGAAGTCCTGCAGCGGGTCGTAGCGAAGGCCCTTCTGCAGGTTGGGCAGTATCGTCAGCTGCCCGGCGGTGGCCAGCGACAGCGTGTAGCCATCGGGTTTGGCCTTGGCCACCGCCTCGGCGGCGATTGCGGTGCCGGCACCGGGCTTGTTGTCGACCACCACCGGCTGGCCCAGCGAGGCCGACAACTGCTCGGCGTAGTAGCGCCCCACGGTATCGGCAGCGCCGCCCGGCGGGAACGGCACCACCAGGGTCACGGCGCGGCTCGGGTAGGTATCGGCCTGGGCCAGTGCGGCAACGCCCAGGGCCAGTGCGGCCAGGGCAAACTTGAGCGGTAGGATGATTTTCATGCAAGGGTCCTGGAACAGTCAGGGTTGAAGCAGCCCTCAGTCTTCACTGAAGGCCACATTGCGCGTGGCGCGCACCCGCGGGATGAGCATCAGCCCCACCGCCAGCACGCACAGAATCAACAGGGTCAGGCTCAATGGCCGGGTGACGAACACCGTGGGGTCGCCCCGCGACAGCAGCATCGCCCGGCGCAGGTTCTCCTCCATCAACGGGCCGAGCAGATAACCCAGAAGCAGTGGCGCCGGCTCGCAGCGCAGCTTGATGAACAGGTAGCCCAGCAACCCGAACGCCACCGTGAGCAGCACGTCGAACAGGCTGTTGTTGACGCTGTACACACCAATGCAGCAGAACAGCAGGATCGACGGGTACAGCAGGCGGTACGGCACCGACAGCAGCCGCACCCAGATCCCCACCAGCGGCAGGTTGAGCACCAGCAGCAACAGGTTGCCGATCCACATGCTCACGATCAGCCCCCAGAACAGCTCGGGGCGCTCGTCGATCACCTGCGGGCCCGGCACGATGCCGTGGATCATCATGGCCCCGGCCATCAGCGCCATCACCGCGTTGGAAGGCAGGCCCAGCACCAGCATCGGGATGAACGAGGTCTGCGCCCCGGCGTTGTTGGCAGACTCCGGCCCGGCCACGCCCTCGATGGCGCCCTGGCCGAAGCGCTCGGGGTGCCTGGCGATACGCTTTTCGACCATGTACGAGGCAAACGCGCCCAGCATCGCCCCGCCCCCCGGCAGCACGCCCAGCACCGCGCCCAGGCCGGTGCCGCGCAGCATCGGCTTCCAGCTGCGCCGGTAGTCTTCGCGGGTCGGCATCAGGCTGCCCACCCGCGCCACCTGGGGCGGCTGGCCGCGGCTGCGCTCCAGGTTGGCGATGATTTCGGCGATGCCGAAGATGCCCATCGAGATCACCACGAAACTGATGCCGTCGCTCAACTGGGGCAGGCCGAAGGTAAAGCGCTCCACCCCGGAATTCACGTCGGTGCCCACCAGGCCCAGCAGCAGGCCCAGCAGGGTCATGGCCACGGCCTTGAGCACGTCGCCCTGGGCCAGCACCACGGCGGCCACCAGGCCCAGCAGCATCAGCGAGAAGTACTCGGCCGGGCCGAACTTCAGCGCCACCTCGGCCAGCGGTGCGGCAGCAGCGGCCAGCAGCAGGATCGACAGGCTGCCGGCGATGAACGAACCGATCGCGGCAATGGCCAGGGCCGCCCCGGCCCGGCCCTTGCGTGCCATGGCATGGCCGTCCAGGCAGGTCACCACCGAGGACGACTCGCCCGGCAGGTTGACCAGGATCGCCGTGGTCGAGCCGCCGTACTGGGCGCCGTAATAGATGCCCGACAGCATGATCAATGCCGCGGCCGGGCTCAGGCCGTAGGTGATCGGCAGCAGCATGGCGATGGTGGCCACCGGCCCCAGGCCGGGCAGCACCCCCACCAGCGTGCCCAGGGTCACACCGATCAGGCAGTACAGCAGGTTGTTCAGGGTGAAGGCGGCTTCAAGGCCGATACCCAGGTGTGCCAACAGCTCCATGGGTCACTCCTCAGACAGGCCAGGCCGGCAGGTTCAGGCCCAGCCCGTAGCCGAACACCAGCACGCTGAACAGCCCCAGCGCGCTGCCCACCGCCAGCAGTTCGCCCAGGTGCGCCTTGTGCCGGCCCAGGCCGCTGAGCAGCGTCATGCACAGGGTCGCCAGCGCCAGGCCAAGGCTGGGCAGCAGCAGCGCGAACGCCACCACGCTGGCACTGATGGCCAGCGCCGGGCGGACGATGAACACCCCGTCCAGCGTGACCTTCTCGCGGCCCAGCCACAGGCCGCGCACCAGCAAGGCGACGCCCAGCCCGCACAGGGCCAGGCTCACCAGCCAGGGAAAGTAGCCTGCGCCCATGCGCATCGCCGTGCCGCTGGCATAGGCGCTGCCCACCAGCAGCCCGGTCAGGCCGAAGCCCAGGAACAGGCAGCCGGCCAGCACTTCGCGGGCATCGAGGTTCAGGGTCAGGGAATGCGGGCGCGCAGTGGCGGCCCGTTGCAGAGCATCTCGCACGCAGGTCTCCAGGTGCCGGTACGGCACAAGGCAAGGCGATCCGCGCGTGCGGTCTCGGGGTGGGGTTGGGGTAGCTGCGCCGTTCAGGCGCTGCGTTGTGCCTGGCGCGCCGCGACCTTGGCGTGGGTCAGCGGGATCAGCTCGCGGCCGTAGTCGGCGGCGTCGTTGATCGGGTCGAACCCGCGAATCAGAAAGGTGGTCACGCCCAGGTCGTAGTACGCCAGCAAGGCATCGGCCACCTGCTCGGGGGTTCCCACCAGCGCGGTGGAGTTGTGCCCACCGCCAACCAGTGCGGCCATACCGGTCCACAGGCGCTCATCCACGCGCTCGCCTTGCGCCACGGTGTCCAGCAGGCGCTGCGCACCGACGCTCTGCGGCTTGTTGGCCACCACCGGGCCGGCGCGCTCCAGGCGCTGGCGAGCGGTATCGAGAATGGCATCGGCCTTGGCCCAGGCCGCAGCTTCGGTATCGGCGATGATCGGCCGGAACGACACGCTGAACTGCACCTGGCGCCCGTGCAAGGCCGCCTGGGCACGTACTGCCTGAATGGTTTCGCGGGTCTGCTCCAGCGACTCGCCCCACAGCGCGAATACATCGGCATGCTTGCCGGCCACTTCCAGGGCCGCCGCCGAAGAACCACCGAAGAACACCGGCAGGTGCGGCTTTTGCACAGGCTTGATGGCAGAGAAGGCGTTCTGCGCCTGGTAGAAGGTGCCGTGATGATCGAAGGGGGTGTCTTGGGTCCAGACCTTGCGCACCACCTCCAGAAACTCGTCGCTGCGCGCATAGCGTTGGTCGTGGTCGAGGTAGTCGCCGTCCTTGCGTTGCTCGCCGTCATTGCCGCCACTGATCACGTGCAGCGCCAGGCGTCCGTCGAGCAGGTGATCGAGGGTTGCCAGCTTGCGCGCGGCCAGGGTCGGCGCCACGAAGCCGGGGCGATGCGCCAGCAGAAAGCCGATACGCGGCGCCGCCAGCCCGGCCAGGGCCGTGACCAGAAAGCCGTCGGGCTGATCCGACCAGTACCCCACCAGAATCCGGTCGAAGCCTGCCTGCTCGTGCACCTGGGCAAAACGGGTGATGTACGCCTTGTCGAAGATCGGGCCAGCCGGATCGAGGGTCTCCGAAGACAGGCGGTGGCCGATCATGCCGATGAATTGAACGCTCATGGGGGGCTCCTTGAAGAGGGCGAAGAAAGCTTATTGGTTATAGAAGGTTCTTTCTTCAAAACGAACGCTTATAAGCTACCGAGCCCGCCACCCCTTGTGAAATTCATTTTAGGCATAACCTAATATAAAAAATGATTTATAACGAAATGACTTTAAAATTCACTTTACGCATATTAGCTTATGCTCAATTTGAATTTTGAGAATCATCAGGCGGTTGCTAGGGTGATTCGAAACCGTAGCCAGAGCCCCGACCATGACCGACCCCCTTCGCCTGGACCGCTTGCGTCAGTTCATCGACGAACTGGCCAGCCTGCTCGACCGAGAAACCGATGAAGCGGCCCTTCTCGATGATGGCCAGCGCCTGTTGCAGCAACTGGTGGCCCATGACGACTGGCTGCCGCCAGAGCTGGCCCAGCCCAGCCCCGAACGCTATCAGCAGTACCTGCTGCACTGCGATTCGCGCCAGCGCTTCTCCATCGTCAGCTTCGTGTGGGGGCCGGGGCAGACCACGCCGGTCCACGACCACCGGCTATGGGGCCTGATCGGCATGCTGCGCGGCGCCGAGTACGCCCAGGGGTTTGCCCGCAACGAGCACGGCGCGCTGCTGCCGTCCGGCAGCCCGGTGCGCCTCGAGCGCGGCCAGGTCGAGGCGGTGTCGCCGCGCATCGGCGACATCCATCAGGTCAGCAATGCCTTCGACGACCAGGTGTCGATCAGCATCCACGTGTACGGCGCCAACATCGGCGCGGGCAGGCGTGCCGTGTACCTGGCCGACGGCAGCGAGAAACCCTTCATTTCCGGTTATTCCAACACCCAACTGCCCAATCTGTGGGACCTGTCAAAAGAGAACCTTGCGCCATGAGCACCCCGACCACCCGCACCTACGCCCACCTGCGCCAGCACTTGCTGGCCAGGCATGAACTGGCCCTGATCGATGTGCGCGAAGAAGCGCCCTTCGCCGTGGAACATCCGCTGTTCGCGGCCAACATCCCGCTTTCCAGGCTTGAAATCGAAATCTACGCGCGAGTGCCCCGGCGCGATACACCGATCACCGTGTATGACGATGGCGAGGGCCTGGCGCAGATTGCGCTCCAGCGCCTGGGTCAACTTGGCTACAGCGACGTGGCCCTGCTCGAAGGCGGCCTGGCCGGCTGGCGCGAGGCCGGCGGCGAGCTGTTCCAGGATGTGAACGTACCGAGCAAGGCGTTTGGCGAACTGGTGGAAAGCCAGCGCCACACCCCTTCGCTGGCGGCCGAAGAAGTGCAGGCGCTGCTGAACGAAAGGGCCGACGTGGTGGTGCTGGATGCGCGTCGCTTCGACGAATACCAGACCATGAGCATTCCGGGCGGCATCAGCGTGCCGGGTGCCGAACTGGTGCTGCGGGTGGCCGAGCTGGCACCGAACCCGGCCACCCGCGTGATCGTCAATTGCGCCGGGCGCACCCGCAGCATCATCGGCACCCAGTCGCTGGTCAACTCCGACATTCCCAACCCGGTATCGGCTTTGCGCAACGGCACCATTGGCTGGACATTGGCGGGGCAGACCCTGGCCCATGGCCAATCGCGGCGCTTTGGCGACGTGAGCCCGGCCAACCGGCAGCGCGCCGCCGAACAGGCCCGCGCCGTGGCCGACAAGGCCGGCGTCGTGCGTGCGGACAGCCAGACGCTGGCGGCGTGGCGCGCCCAGGCCGATCGCAGTACTTATGTGTTCGATGTGCGCACCCCCGAGGAATTTGCCCGGGGCCACCTGCCAGGCAGCCGCTCGACGCCGGGTGGTCAGCTGGTGCAGGAAACCGACCATGTGGCCAGTGTGCGCGGGGCGCGCATCGTACTGATCGATGACGATGGCGTGCGTGCCAACATGAGTGCGTCGTGGTTGGCGCAGATGGGTTGGGAGGTGGCGGTGCTCGATGGCTTGGGCGCAGGCGACTTCAGCGAAACGGGTGATTGGCAGCCGCCGTTGCCGGCGTTGCCGCAGCCTTCGACCATCGACCCCGAACAGTTGGTGCAGTGGCAGGCAGACGCCGACACGGTGCTGCTCGACTTCACCACCAGTGCCAATTACGTGCAGCGGCACATACCGGGTGCGCACTGGGCGATCAGGGCACAGCTGGAGCAGGCACTGGAGCGCTTGCCGGTGGCGGGACGTTACGTGCTGACCTGCGGCAGCAGCTTGCTGGCGCGGTTTGCGG
Source organism: Pseudomonas sp. MF6396 (assembly GCF_002018915.1). NCBI lineage: Bacteria > Pseudomonadati > Pseudomonadota > Gammaproteobacteria > Pseudomonadales > Pseudomonadaceae > Pseudomonas > Pseudomonas sp. MF6396. The sequence continues at coordinate 59,543 of NZ_MVOK01000017.1, forward strand.
CGCAGGACCTGCAACGCCTGACCCGAGTGCCGGTATTCGTGCTGGAGGGTGGTACGGGCCGCTGGATTGCCGAGGGGCGGCCGCTGGAGTCGGGCGAGACGCACCTGGCGGTGCCGCGCAGCGACCGTTACCGCCGGCCGTATGAAGGCACCGACAACCCGCGTGAGGCGATGCAGGGGTACCTGGATTGGGAGTTCGGGTTGGTGGCGCAGCTGGGGCGTGATGGCACCCATGGGTTCCGGGTGATCTGAACCTCTTGAGCAGACCGTATGGTCTGCCCCTGGCCGACAGGCCGCATACGCAGGTGCGGGCAAGGCCCGCTTCTGCGCCCTTCGGGCACAAGCACAGGAGGCGCCGGCCTTGCCGGCGAATCGAGCGCGAAGCACTCGTACAACCTGAACCCACCGTGGATCAGGCAGCCCTCACCCGCCGAGCCGAAATCAGCGCCCTGCCACCGGCTCGAACAACGACACCGCCGCCGCATCCACCTTGCGCGGCAACAGGCCCTGGGCAAAGAACACATCGGCAATCTGCTGCTGTTCGGCCAGATGCTCCGGCTTCACCAACTGCACGTCGTAACTGCGCCGCGCATTGGCCTGCTCCACCGTGGCCACATCCAGGTTGCCCCACAACGGCCCCAGCACCTGCGCCGCCTGCGTGGGGTTGGCCTTGGTCCACTGCCCTGCCTTCTGCAACGCACCGAACACGGTCTCAAGCACCTGCGGATGCGCCTTGGCGTAATCGCTGCCCGCCAGGTAGTAACGCTGGTAACTGGCCAGCCCCTGCCCGTCGCTCAGCACCCGCGCATGCTGCTGGCGCTGGGCGCTGGCCACGAACGGGTCCCAGGTGACCCAGGCATCGACCTTGCGGTTCTCGAACGCCGCACGGCCATCGGCCGGGATCAGGTAGGCCGGCTGGATATCGCTGAAGGTCAACCCGGCCCTGGCCAGGGCCTGTATCAACAGGTAATGGCTCCCCGCGGCCTTGGTCACCGCCACCTTCTTGCCCTTGAGATCCGCCAGGCTGTGCAGCGGCGAATCCGCCGGCACCAGAATGGCCTGGGCCAGTGGCGATGGCGTCTCGCGGGCAAAATAGGTCAGCCGCGCCCCCGCCGCCTGGGCGAACACCGGCACGGTGTCGGCCACATCCGCCGACACATCGACATTGCCCAGGTTCAGGGCCTCCAGCAGCGGCAGGCCGCTGGCGAACTCATGCCAGCTGACCTGTATGCCCTGCTGCGCCAGCTGCTGCTCCAACGTACCCTGGGCCTTGAGCAGAATCAGCAGCGTCGAGGATTTCTGGTAACCGATGCGCAGGGTTTGCCCCGCGCTGGCGCTACCGACCAGGCTGGCGCCAAGCAGCGCGCCGATGGCCAGTTGTCGCAGACGTTTGAACGGTTGCATGGGGTCAGCTCCTGTCAGTGGGCCTGGGTCACGGCGACCCTGGCGGGCAGCACGAAGCCGCCGGCAAAGGTCGGCGCCACGTCCAGACGTTGGGCAATCAGGCCGTGGGCCTGGTAGAAGTCGGCGGTTTCCTGCTGTTCGGCGATGGTGCCGGCGTCCACGACCTGCCAGCGCAACTGGCGACGCTCGAACTGCAGCCGGGCCGCGTCCTGCGGGAAGCCGATGATCTGCGCCAGGGTCTTGGAGTAGCTGTCCAGGTTCTGGTTGGCCCACACCTGGGCCTTGGCCAGGCGCGCCAGGTAGTCCTGCAGCGCCGCGCGCCGGGCCGGGTCGGCCAACGCCTTGTCGGTCGCCGCCAGAAAGCTGTTGCCACTGGACAAGCCGCGACCATTGGCCAGCACCCGGCCCTGGCCGGTGGTTTCGGCCAGCGCGGTGTAGGGCTCCCACGTCGCCCAGGCATCCACCGAACCGTTGGCCAGGGCCATCCTGGCATCCACCGGGCCAAGGAAGCGGAACTCGACGTCCTTCTCGCTCAGCCCCGCGCTGGCCAGCGCCTTGAGCGCCACGTAATGGCCAATCGAGCCGCGCCCGGTGGCGATGCGCTTGCCCTTGAGGTCGGCCGCCGCGTGCAGCGCCGACCCGGGGTCCACCAGCACCGCGGTGCCATAGGCGTCGGACTTGTCCACGGCAATCGCCTTGACCTGCGCGCCGGACGCCAGGGCGAACAGCAGCGGCGCATCACCGATGATGCCGGCGTCCACCGCGCCGGCATTGAGCGCCTCGGCCAGCGGCGCGGCAGCCGGAAACTCCGCCCACTTGATGTCATACGGCAGGTCGCGCAGCCCGTCGGCGGCCTCCAGCTGGGCACGCATGTTGCCCTTCTGGTCGCCGATGCGCAGTTCGATACGCGGTTCGGCCAGCACCTGCCCGGCCAGCAGCAAGGCGCCGGCGAGGGCGAGAAGTCGTGAAATGGGTGGCATGCAGTGCACTCCTGAAGGCGATTGTAGAGCGACTCTACCGGCTCGTCATAAATCAGTGAAGTGCATTTTATGAATATCCTAATATGCAAATAACGTTTAATTATCGCCATTAGCTTATAACCATAAAGAATTTTACAGCAGAAAATTTAACGCATACGGTCATAAGCCCGCCGATCTGCACACACAACTCGGGGCGGGACGACGGCACCCCCGGGTGCTCCCTGGATTTTCTGCGATGAGTGCCTGATGAGCCTGTCTTCTATTGCCGCGCCGTACCGTTCGATCGAGTCGGCCCCTGCCCTGGCCGACCTGGACCCACTGCTGTTTACCCTGACCCGCGAGCTGGCCGCCAGCGCCGCCGAGGTGGACCGCAGCGGTGCCTTCCCCGCCGCCAACTTTGCCCTGCTGCAACGCCATGGCCTGCTCGCGCTCACCGTGCCGCGCGAGCTGGGGGGTGCCGGTGCCGACCTCGCCACCGCGCGCAAGGTGGTGGCCGCCGTGGCCAAGGGCGAGCCCTCCACCGCACTGATTCTGGTCATGCAGTACCTGCAGCACGTGCGCCTGCAGGACGACCAGCGCTGGCCGGTGTCGCTGCGCCAGCGCCTGGCCCGCGAAGCGGTGGAGCACGGCGCGCTGATCAATGCCTTCAGGGTCGAACCCGAGCTGGGCACCCCGGCCCGTGGCGGCCTGCCCGCAACCCTCGCGCGGCGTACCGCCGAAGGCTGGCGCCTGTCCGGCACCAAGCTCTACTCCACCGGCAGCCACGGCCTGAGCTGGTACCTGGTGTGGGCGCGCAGCGACGATGCCGACCCGCTGGTGGGTGGCTTTCTGGTGCACAAGGACAGCCCCGGCATCCGCATCGTCGATGAGTGGGATCACCTGGGCATGCGTGCCACCTGCAGCCACCGCGTCGAGTTCGACAATGTGCTGCTGCCGCTGGAGCATGCCGTGGCCGTCAGCCCGGCCAGCGCACCGCGCGCCGAGCTCGATGGCGAAGCTCAGCTGTGGATGGCGGTGCTGCTGGCCAGCCTCTACGACGGCGTGGCCCAGGCCGCACGCGACTGGCTGGTGAGCTTCCTGCGCGAGCGGGTGCCGTCCAACCTCGGCCAGCCGCTGGCCAGCCTGCCGCGCTTTCAGGAGCGGGTCGGGCGCATCGATACCCTGCTGTTCGCCAACCGCAACCTGCTCGACTCCGCGGCCAGCGGCCAGGTCACCGCGCAGCACGCCGGGCAGCTCAAGCAACTGGTCACGCACAACGCCATCCAGGCCGTGGAGCTGGCCATCGAGGCCAGCGGCAACCCAGGGCTTTCGCGGCACAACCCGCTGGAGCGGCACTACCGCAACGTGCTGTGCAGCCGCATCCACACCCCGCAGGATGACGTGGTGTTCCACAGTGCCGGGCGCTCGGCGCTGAGCCAGGAAGCGCCTTGACCCTCGCCCCCGGCTGACAGCGTCCGACCGGCCACGCACCGCCGCCCACCAAATCGGCCTATGCTCAAACAGGCCTGCCGGCGGAGGTGCACATGTGCGGACGACTGAGCCAGTACCACGGCATCCACGAGTTCGTGGACGCCCTGAGCATGCCCAACCCACTGGTCAACCGCGTGGGCGATGCGCCGCTTGGGCACTATAACGTGGCCCCCACCACCCAGCTGGCGGTACTCGGCGTGCAGCATGACACCCTGCACGCCGACCTGCTGCGCTGGGGCTGGCGGCCCCACTGGGCGCAGGACAAGCCGGCACCGATCAATGCCCGCGTCGAGAAGGTGGCCCACGGCCCGTTCTTTCGCGCCATCTGGCCGCACCGGCTGATCGTGCCGGTCGACAACTGGTTCGAATGGGTCGATGAAGGCGGGCCGAAGAAGCAGCCCTACCTGATCCGCCGCCGCGATGGACGCCCTGCCCTGTGCGCGGCCATCGGCCAGCTGGGCGACCCACCCGGCGAACAGGACGGCTGCGTGATCATCACGGCCGACAGCCAGGGCGGCCTGCTGGATGTGCATGACCGGCGCCCGGTGGTGCTGGCCGCAGACGCCGCACGCCACTGGCTGGACCCCGCCACCTCCAAGGCATACGCCGAACAGCTGCTGCTGGACCTCGCCGAGCCCGCCCAGGTGTTCGAGTGGTACCCCGTGGACAGCGCCGTGGGCAACAGCCGCAACCAGGGCCCGGCCCTGGTGCAGCGCCGGCACCCCTGAACGGCGCCTACTCGCCCAGGTACGCCTTCTGCACCTGCTCGTTGTGCAACAGGTCGCTGGCCTGGCCTTCCAGTGCGATGCGCCCGCCATCGATCACATAGGCGCGCTGGCAGGTCTGCAAGGCAAGCCTGGCGTTCTGCTCCACCAGCAGCAGGGTCACGCCGCCCTTGACCACCTCGACGATGGTTTCGAAGATCTTCTGCACGATGATCGGCGCCAGGCCCATCGACGGCTCGTCGAGCAACAGCAGCTTGGGCCTGCCCATCAATGCCCGGGAAATCGCCAGCATCTGTTGCTCGCCGCCCGACATGGTGCCGGCCAGCTGAAAGGCGCGCTCCTTGAGCCGCGGGAAGATGCCGAACATGCGTTCGATATCGGCCTGGATCGCGTCCTTGCCGTCGGTTCGCGAGAACGCGCCCATCTCCAGGTTCTCGTACACCGTCAGCTTGGGGAAGATCCCGCGGCCTTCCGGCACCAGCGCCAGGCCCTGGCGGATCAGGTCGTAGCTCTTGATCGCCGCATGCGCCTTGCCATCGAAGGTGATCTGCCCGGCCACCGGGCTGAGCAGGCCGGCCAGGGTCTTGAGGGTGGTGGTCTTGCCGGCGCCGTTGGCGCCGATCAACGCGACCATTTCGCCTTCGCGGATGTGCAGGTCGATGCCCTTGATCGCCTGGATGGCCCCGTAGGCCACCTGCAGGTCGCGTACTTCAAGAATGTTCTTCATGTTCAGGCCACCGCCTCCGAACCCAGATAGGCCTCGATTACCCGAGGGTCCCTTTGCACATCGACCGGCAGGCCATCGGCGATCTTCCTGCCGAATTCCAGCACGGTGACGTGATCGCACAAGCCCATCACCAGCTTCACGTCATGCTCGATCAGCAGCACCGTCTTGCCGTCGGCCTTCATCTTGCACATCAGCTGGCGCAGGCCTTCGGTCTCGGAGGCGTTCATGCCGGCCGCCGGTTCGTCCAGGGCAATCAGCAAGGGTTCGGTGGCCAGCGAGCGGGCAATTTCCAGACGCCGCTGGTCGCCGTAGGAGAGGTTCTTGGCCAGCTCCCCGGCCAGGTGCCCGATGCCCACGTAGGCCAGCCAGTGCCGCGCAGCCTGGCGAATCTCGCGCTCTTCGCGCACGCAGGCCGGGGTGCGGAACACGGCCCCGAACACCCCGCAGCGGGTGCGTACATGGCGACCGATCATCACGTTTTCCAGCGCGGTCATGTTGTGGAACAGCCGGATGTTCTGGAAGGTGCGCGAGATACCCGCCTCCACCACCTTGTGCGGCTTGCTGATGTTCAGCGGCTTGCCGTCGAATTCGACCTTGCCCTCTTCGGCCCGGTACAGCCCGGTAAGCACGTTGAACAGGGTGGTCTTGCCCGCGCCGTTGGGGCCCAGCAGGCCGCGGATCTCGCCGCGCCGGATCGACAGGTCGATGCCGTGCAGGGCCTGCAGGCCGCCAAAGAACTTGCTGACCGAACGCAGCTCCAGTAATACGTCGCTCATACCTTGTCCGCCTGTTGGGCCGGGTGATCGAAGGCCGGCGTGCTCGCGGGCACCGTGGTGCTCAGCGCGGTCGCCGCCGGGGTGGGCTCGGGGTCGCCGTCATGCAGCTCGGCGCGGCGCCGGTTGGACGGCCACAGGCCCTCGGGCCGGTAGCGCATCACCAGAATCAGCGCCAGGCCGAACACCAGCATGCGCAGGGTCGAGGCATCCAGCACGTTGCGCAGCACCTCGCGGCTGACGAAGGTCACGTTGTCCATCACGAACGGCTGTATCCAGTTGACCAGGTCGCGGAACACCTCGGGCATCACCGACAGGATCAACGCCCCCAGCACCACGCCGCGAATCGAGCCCATGCCGCCGAGCACCACCATCGCCAGCACCATGATCGACTCCATCAGGGTGAATGACTCGGGGCTGACGAAGCCCTGGTAGCTGGAAAACAGCACCCCGGATACCCCGCCAAAGGTCGCGCCCATGGCAAATGCCAGCAGCTTGAGGTTGCGCTTGTTCAGGCCCATGGCCTCGGCCGCCACCTCGTCCTCGCGCAGGGCCATCCAGGCCCGCCCGATGCGCGAGACTTCGAGGCGCTTGGACAGCACGATGGCGAAGATCACCACCACCAGGAAGAACAGGTAGTAGCTGATCACCGGGGTGACCTTGAGCCCGAACAGGCTCCATGAGGTCTGCAGCGACAGCAGCGCCTCGGGCGCCTGCCCTGCGGCATGCGACCAGGCCCCGCCGTCGATGTGCAAGGGTGCGATGTTGCTGATGCCCTGCGGTCCGTTGGTGATGTTTACCGGCTGGTCGAGGTTGTTCATGAAGATGCGGATGATCTCGCCAAAGCCCAGGGTCACGATGGCCAGGTAGTCGCCGCGCAGCTTGAGCACCGGGGCGCCGATCAGCACCCCGCAGATGGCCGCGGCAATCGCTGCCAGCGGGATGATCACCCACAGCGGCCAGTTCAGCACGCCGTCCACCAGCCCGGCCATGTTCAGGTGCGGCGAGGCCAGCAAGGCGTACAGGTAGGCGCCGATGGCATAGAAGCCGATGTAGCCCATGTCGAGCAGGCCGGCGTAGCCGATCACGATGTTCAGGCCCAGTGCCAGCAGCACGTAGAGCATGGCAAAGCCGAGGATGCGTACCCAGGTGGGCCCCAGAAACGGAATGCTGTCGACGACGAAGGGCAAGGCCACGAACGCCAGGATCAGCAGCAGGTACTGTGCGGTTTGGTTTTTCATGTGCGTTGCCTCCTAGGCCCGGTCGGCCTGGCGTTCGCCCATCAGGCCGTTGGGTCGGAACAGCAGCACCAGAATGAGCACGGCGAACGCGAAGATGTCCTGGTAGTTGGCGCCCAGGAAGCCCCCGGTGAGGTGGCCGGTGTAGCCGGCGGCCAGCGACTCGATCAGGCCCAGCAGCAGCCCGCCGGCCATGGCCCCGAACAGGTTGCCGATACCGCCCAGCACCGCCGCCGAGAAGGCTTTGAGCCCCAGCAGCAGGCCCATGTAGGCGTCGGCCTGGCCGTAGTTGACCGCGCGCATCACCCCGGCGATGGCGCCAAGCCCGGCACCGATCAGGAAGGTCGCGGAAATCACCCGGTTGATGTTGATGCCCATCAGCCCGGCCACTTCCTGGTTCTGCGCGGTGGCGCGCATGGCCTTGCCCAGGCGGGTCTTGTCGACCAGCAGCCACAGCCCCAGCATGATCACCACCGAGATGATCATGATGCTCATCTGCACGTTGGTGACGGTGGCGCCGAACACCTCGATCGGGCGGGTTTCGACCACTTCGGGGAAGGTCTTGTAGCCACGCCCCCAGATCATCATCGCCAGGTTCTGCAAGGCGATCGAGATGCCGATCGCGAGGATCAGCGGGGTCAGGCGCGGGGCCTTGCGCAAGGGCCGGTAGGCGAACTTCTCCATGCCCTGGGCCATCAGCATGCACACCGCCGCCGCCACCATGATCGCCAGCAGCAGGGTCAGGATGCCGGGCGCAAAGCCCATGCCCGCGAGCATGCTCAGCACCGAGATGGTCACCATGGCGCCCACCATCACCACCTCGCCGTGGGCGAAGTTGATCAGGCCGATGATGCCGTAGACCATGGTGTAGCCCAGGGCTACCAGGGCATAGATGCTGCCCAGCACCAGGCCGTTGAGGACCTGCTGCAACAAGATATCGAAATTGCCTTCCACGAGCTGAATCCTCAAAACTGCGTTGTCGCTCACCGCGTGCGCTGGCAACAGCGACGCGGCGGCATGCCTGGCAGGTCAGAAATGAACGCTTCTTATTGTTGCGAGCCGGGCGGCCCGCTTGTTATTCGAGGTAGAGCAACGGCTCAGTCGCGCTCGACCGAGAGGGTTTTCCAGCCGCCGTCGGCAAACTGGAACACCGTGGCGGCCGGGCTTTTCAGGTTGCCGAATTCATCGAATGCGATGGTGCCGGTGACGCCCTCGTAGCTTTCGCTCTTGAGTACCGGCAGGTACACGGCAGGGTCGGCCGACTGCGCCTTGACCATGGCGGTGATCGCCGCCCAGGTGGCGTCGTACGCCGCCGGCGAGGACTGCACCACGCCCGTGCCGAACTTGGCCTTGAGCTTCTGCTCGAACGCCGCGCCCTTGGGCATCTCCAGCAACGGGGTGCCGTAGTTCCAGGCGTACACGCCCTCGGCGGCGCTGCCGGCCATCTTCTTGAACTCGTCGTTGGGCAGGTTGCCGATGTTCATGAACCTGGCCTTCAGGCCCAGGTTCTTCATCTGCTTGGCCATGGGGGCGGCCTGGTAGTCGAGGGCGGCGAAGAACACCGCATCGACCTTCTGCGACTTGGCGGTGGTGAGGATGGCATTGAAGTCGGTGGACTTGTCGTTGGTGTATTCGCGTACCACCACGTTGCCACCGGCGGCCTTGACCGCCTTGGTCACTTCGTCGGCCAGGCCCTGGCCGTAGGCGGTGCGGTCGTCGAAGATCGCGATGCGCTGGGCCTGCAGGGTCTTGACCAGGTAGTTGCCGGCATAGCGGCCGAGGGTGGCGTCGTCGTTGACCACGCGAAACACGGTCTTGATGCCCTGGCGGGTCAGCGCCGGGTTGGTCGCCGACGGCGAGATCTGCGGGATGCCGGCATCGGCGTAGATCTTCGAGGCCGGGATGCTGGTGCCCGAGTTGTAATGCCCGATCACCACCGCCACCTTCGAATCCACCAGGCGTTGCGCCACGGCGGTACCGGTACGCGGGTCGGCCACATCGTCCTCGGACACCAGCTTGAACTGGGCCACCTTGTCGCCCAGCTTCAACTGCTGCTGGTTGGCCTCTTCGATGGCGATGCTCACGCCATGTTCCACATCCAGCCCCTGGTGTGCAGAGGGCCCGGTCAGCGGGCCGGCAAAGCCGATCCGTACCAGCTGGGTGTCCGCCGCGTTCGCCGTGCCAGCCCCCATCAGTGTTGCCATCAGTGCAGCAAGGGCGGTCAAACCCCGGTTGTTCTTATTCATTCTCAGCTCCCAGTAATCATTGGACGAACTGCACACGCCTGGCCAACCTCGCCGGCGCACTTGTAAGATAACAGTCAGCAGGCAACTGTCAATGGGTGTATGCTTGAGGAAAATGAAAATGCTGATAAAAGCCACGCACGCCTTGATCCATGCACCTTAACGAGGCATGGGATTGCAGTAGAATCAGGCGCTTGCACCATAACAAGTCAGTTGTTTGATAACATATGGCTACATTTTCGCCGCTACTTCGGGTTTTTAGCGGGTCGGGTGAAATCGACGCAGATCGCGTTTGACGGATGCGCCAACCTGTTCAACCATTCAATCCATCGTGATGAGCACATCAGTTTCAGGAGCTACACAACTATGAATGCGTCGTTTGGAACGCGCAGGGCCAATCTGGCGGAGACAGTGATCCACGAGCTGTCCAACCGGATCGACAATGGCACATACGGGCCGGGGCAGAAGCTTCCGTCCGAACAGGAGCTGTGCAAGGAATTCGGCGTCAGCCGCCCTGTGATTCGCGAGGCCGTGGCCTCGTTGCGTCTGGGCGGTCGGCTGATCGCCCGCCAGGGTGTAGGCGTATTCGTGGTCGAGCAGGACGTCAAGCGCCTGGGCTTTGCCCTGAGCACCGCAGTCGATGACGTGCGCGCCGCCGCCCACGTGCTGGAACTGCGCCTGGGCATCGAGACCGAGTCGGTCGCGCGTGCCGCCGAGCGCCGCAGCCCCACCAGCGTGGCGCAGATCACCGAGGCCTTCGACCGCTTCAACGCGCTGGACGGCTCCAACCTCGAGGAAGAGGCCCGTGCCGACTTCGAGTTCCACCTGGCGATTGCCCGCGCCACCAACAACCCGCACTTCCCGCAGTTGCTCGAAGCCCTGGGCCCGGACATCATCTTCGACCTCAACCTCAAGCACGGCCAGTCCACCGGCAAGAACCGCCTGGCGCACATCAAGAAGATCGGCCGCGAACACGGCGCGATTCTCTCGGCCATCAGCATGGGCGACGTCAACGCCGCCCGTTCGGCGGTGCGCAAGCACCTGGAAGAAAGCCTGTCGCGTTACCAGCGCCTGGTCGACAGCGGCGACTGAGCGGCGCTGTCGCCCTGCCCTCGCGGGTCAGCCCAGGCCCAGGCACACGTACTTGATCTCGAGGTAATCCTCGATCCCGTAGCGCGAGCCTTCGCGCCCCAGCCCCGATGACTTCACGCCGCCAAACGGTGCGACCTCGGTGGCCAGCACGCCGACATTGACGCCGACCATGCCGTACTCCAGGGCCTCCGAGACCCGCCAGATCCGCCCCACATCCCGTGCATACAGGTAGCAGGCCAGGCCGAACTCGGTGGCATTGGCCTGGGCGATGACCTGTTCTTCGCTGTGAAAGCGAAACAGCGGCGCCACCGGCCCGAAAATCTCCTCGCGGGCCACGCGCAGGTCCGGTGTCACCTCGGCCAGCACGGTGGGCTGGTAGAACGCCTCGCCAAGGGGGTGGCGCCGGCCACCGGCGACCAGTCGCGCACCGCCCTCCAGTGCGTCGCTCACCATCGCCTCGACCCCGGCCACGGCCTTGGCATCGATCAGCGGGCCGACGGTGGTGCCGGCCTGGCTGCCCTCGCCCACCACCAGCTCGCCGACCCGCTGGGCAAAACGCTCGACAAAGCGCTCGTAGATGCCGTCCTGGATGTAGAAGCGATTGGCGCACACGCAGGTCTGCCCGCTGTTGCGGAACTTGGCCACCAGTGCGCCCTCCACCGCCGCTTCAAGGTCCGCGTCGTCGAACACGATGAAGGGCGCGTTGCCGCCCAGCTCCAGGGTCACCTTCTTCACCGTGGCCGCGCTTTGCTGCAGCAACTGGATGCCGATGGGCGTGGAGCCGGTGAACGACAGCTTGCGCACCACCGGGTTGGCGGTCAGTTCGCCACCGATGGCGGCCGAGTCGCCGGTCACCACGTTGAGCACGCCACGCGGTATGCCCGCGCGTTCGGCCAGCACGCACAGCGCCAGGGCGCTGAACGGGGTCTGCGAGGCGGGCTTGAGCACCAGCGTGCAGCCGGCCGCCAGGGCCGGGGCGGCCTTGCGCGTGATCATCGCCGCCGGGAAGTTCCACGGCGTGATCGCCGCGCACACGCCAATCGGCTCCTTGGTCACCAGCAGGCGTCGGTCGGCCTGCGGCGAGGGGATCACGTCGCCATACAGGCGCTTGCCCTCCTCGGCATAGAACTCCACATAGGCTGCGGCGAAGGCGATCTCGCCACGGGCCTCGGCCAGGGGCTTGCCCTGCTCGGCGGTCATGATGCGCGCCAGGTCTTCCTGGTGCAGGAGAATTTCGCGAAACCACGCCTGCAAGCGGCTGGCGCGTTCCCTGGCGGTGAGGGCGCGCCAGGCCGGCAGCGCCGCCTGGGCGGCGAGCACGGCGCGGCGGGTTTCGTCGGCGCCCATGCGCGGCACGCCACCCAGGCGCTGGCCGGTGGCCGGGTTGGTCACGTCAATGCTGCGGGCGCTGTCGGCGCCCACCCAGGTTCCATCGATATAGCAACGTTCACGCAGCAGATCAGGATCGGCAAGGTTCATGCTGATGGGCTCGCAGGGGAATGAAGGGAAACGGCGGAGGCAGACCCTGCCCCCGCCTGGAGGGTCAACGCGACGCCAGGGCCTTTTCGCGGATCTGGCTGAGGGTCATGCGCGGGGTCAGCGCCTCGGGGTCGATCTGCACCTCGATCAGCGCCGGCTTGCCCGACGCCTCGCAACGCTCGAACGCACCCGCGAACTGCTCGGTGGCGCTCACCGTTTCGGCATGCAGGCCATAGGCCCGTGCCAGCGCGGCGAAGTCGGGGTTGTGCAGGTCGGTACCCGACACCCGCCCCGGGTAGCTGCGCTCCTGGTGCATGCGGATGGTGCCGTACATGCCGTTGTTCACCACCACCACGATGACCCGGGCGTCATAGTGCGCGGCAGTGGCCAGCTCCTGGCCGTTCATCAGAAAGCAGCCATCACCGGCGAACGCCACCACGCTGCGCTGCGGCGCGGTGAGCTTGGCCGCAATCGCCGCCGGCACGCCATAGCCCATCGAGCCGTTGGTGGGCCCCAGCAAGGTGCGAAACGCCTGGTGCTGGTAGCCGCGGTGCACCCAGCCGGTGTAGTTGCCGGCACCGCAGGTGATGATGCTGTCGGCGGCCAGGTGCTGGTTGAGCCAGGCGATCACCTCGCTCATCTGCACCGCGCCGGGCGAACGCGGGCATTCGAAGTTGGCCCGGTAGCCGCTGTTCAGGCGCTGTACCCACTCGGCGAATGCCTGCGGCTTGACCGGCGCCAGCGCCGCCAGTTGCGCGGCGATGGTCGGCATGCCGGCGTTGATCGCCAGGGTCGGCTGGTACACCCGGCCCAGTTCCTCGATGCCGGGGTGAATGTGCACCAGCGCCTGCCTGGGCACCGGAATGTCCACCAGGGCATAGCCGCCGGTGCTCATCTCGCCCAGGCGTGCACCGATCACCAGCAGCAGGTCACTGCTTTTCACCGCCTCCACCAGCTCGGGGCCGGCGGCAAGGCCCAGGTCGCCGGCGTACTGGGGCAAGGTGTTGTCGAACAGGTCCTGGCAGCGGAACGAAGCCGCCACAGGCAGGTTCTGGGCCTGGATGAAGCGCCGCGCATCGGCCACCGCCGCGGCGGTCCAGCCGCCACCGCCCAGCACCACCAACGGGCGCTGTGCCTCGCCCAGCAGAGCCTGCAGGCGCTGCAGGTCGGCAGATGCCGCCGCCGCTTCGATCCGCCGGGCCGGGCCGGCATCGGCCACTGCCACCCGATCCGTCAGCATGTCTTCGGGCAGCGCCACCACCACCGGGCCGGGGCGGCCGTTGGTGGCGCGGTGGAACGCCTGGCTGAGCAGCTCGGGCAGGCGCGCGGCATCGTCGACCTCCACCACCCACTTGGCCATCTGGCCGAACATGCGGCGGTAGTCGATCTCCTGGAAGGCTTCGCGCTCCACCTGGTCGCGGGCCACCTGGCCGATGAACAGGATCATCGGCGTGGAGTCCTGGAAGGCGGTGTGCACGCCGACCGAGGCATTGGTCGCCCCCGGCCCGCGGGTGACGAAGCAGATACCCGGCTTGCCGGTGAGCTTGCCGTAGGCTTCGGCCATGTAGGCGGCGCCGCCCTCCTGGCGGCACACGATCAGCTCGATGTCGTCCCTGGCATCGTGCAAGGCATCGAGCACCGCCAGGTAGCTCTCGCCGGGCACGCAGAACGCGCGTTCCACGCCATTGATGCGCAAGGCATCGACCAGCACCTGCCCGCCCGTGCGCAGCCCGTTGTTGTCAGTGTTCATCTTGTTGTTCTCCATCAGGCGGCGCGGTCAGATGACCGAGTCTTCCAGGAAAGGACGGTTCTCGATCACTCGTTGATAACTCAGGGCACTCAGGTCCAGGGTGCGGTAGCCCCCGTAGATGATCAGCTCGCTCAGGCCGCGGCCGATGGCCGGTGCCTGCTGCAGGCCGTGGCCACTGAAACCGTTGCAGAACAGGAAGTTGCGCACCTGGTCATGGGGGCCGACGATGGCGTTGTGGTCGAGCACGCAGAAGTCGTAGTGCCCGGCCCAGGCGTTGACCACCTTGATCGCCTCGAACGCCGGCACACGCTCGGCCAGCACCGGCCACACCTCTTCCTCGAACTCGTCGTGCATCACGTCGAAGTCGCTGAAATCCACCTCCGGGTCGTGGCGCGGGTAGGTGCCGCCCAGGTACAGGTGGCCTTCGGGACGGAAGAACACCCCGGTGGGGTCGATGGTCAGCGGCACGGTGCCGGGCAGCGGCGTATGGCAGTCGAACACGAACAGCGAACGGCGCCGCGCCTCCACCGGAATGTCCAGCCCGGCCAGGCGCGCCACCTGGCGTCCACGGGTGCCGGCGGTGTTGACCAGCTGGCCACAGCCGATCAACTGGCCATCGCCCAGGCGCACACCGGTGATCACATCACCCTCGCGCAGCACCTGGACCACTTCGTTCTCGACATACTCCACGCCCAGGCTGCGGGCCTTTTTGCGAAAGCCGTTCATGATCCCGTAGTTGTCGAACCAGCCCTCGTCCCTCTCGCCATAGGTGCCGCCGGCCAGGCTGTCGGGGTTGACCCACGGGAAGCGGCGGATCAGCGCCTCGGTGTCCAGCAACGTGACGTCGGCACCGTTGTCCAGCTGGGTCTGGTGCAGACGCTTGAGCACGTCGAAACCCTTCTGGTCGGCCAGGAACAGGTAGCCGTTCTCCTTGAAGGCCAGGTCGGGCCTGTCGCCATTGACCGCCATCAGTTCGGGGAAGTCGCGGATGAACTGCGCGCCAAAGCGCGAGATCTGGATGTTGATCGGGTTGGAGAACTGCACCCGGATAGAGCTGCTGGACAACGCCGTGGCCGATTGGGCATAGGTCCAGTCGCGCTCCACCACCAGCACCGAGCCGGTGAAGTCCGGGTTGCTGGCCAGAAAGTACGCGGTGGCGCTGCCATTCACCGCACCGCCGACGATCACCACATCGTAATGCTGCTTTGTTGCTGTCGAAGCCATGGCTGGGGTCTCTTCAAAAGTGCTCGGAAAAGGTCATTTCGGGTCTTCGAAGTGGCCGGCGCCGGCGAAGTTGCCGCCGTGGTAGCGCGCTGCCGGCTCGTTCGGGTGCAGCGGCGGGTGCTCGGCCAGGACCTTCTCGCGGTAGTCGTCGGCGCTGTCCCTGGGCACGTAGCCGAGGGAGGACGCCAGGCGGTTGTCCCACAGGGTTTCGCGGTTGTCGGACATGCCGTACACGATCATGTGGCCGACCCGTGGCGCCAGCAGCGAGCGCTCGCACAGCTGCGCGAAGTCGGCGAACGACAGCCAGGTGGCGAGCATGCGCCGGTCCAGCGGCTCGGGGAACGAGGAGCCGATGCGCAGGTTCACCGACTCGATGGCGAACTTGTCCCAGTAGTAGCGGCCCAGGTCCTCGGCAAAGCACTTGCTCACCCCGTACAGGCTGTCGGGGCGGTGCGCTGCGCTGGCGTCGATGGTTTCGGTGCGGTCATAGAAGCCGATGGCGTGGTTGGAGCTGGTGTAGATCACGCGCTTGACGCCATGCTGGCGCGCCGCTTCATAGATGTTGTAGGTGCCCACGATGTTGCCGTTGAGGATCGCCGCGAAGGTGTCCTCCACCGGCACGCCGCCGGCATGGATGATGGCATCCACGCCCTCGGCCAGCGGCAGCACATCGGCCAGGTTGCCCAGGTCGCAGCGCACCAGCTCTTCGTGCGGCGCGGCGCTGCCCATGTCGGCGATATCGGTCAGGCGCAGCTCGTCGGCAAAGGCCTGCATGTGCTTGCGCAACACGCTGCCCAGGCGACCGGCTGCACCGGTGATCAACAAACGTTTGAACGGCTTGCTCATGCTTGAAACCTCGTGAAAGTCGGTTTGTCGGTACTAGGCCAGCGCCGCGAACGCATCGCGCAGCTGCCCCAGGGCCTGCTCCAGCTCCTGGCGCGAGGTGGCGAACGACAGGCGAATGTAGGGTTCGAGGCCAAAGGCCGAGCCCGGCACCGTGGCCACCTTGCCCACCCGCAGCAGGTAGCTGGCAAGGTCGGCGTCGGTTTCGATCACCTGCCCGTCCGGCGTACGCCTGCCGATGAACGCGGCGCACTGCGGGAAGGCATAGAACGCGCCCTCGGGCATCTGCAGGCTCAACCCCTCGATGGCCGCCAGGCCCTCGACCACCAGCGCCCCTCGGGCCTGGTACTCGCGATTGGCCTGGCGCACGAAATCCTGCGGGCCGTTGAGCGCCGCAGCAGCCGCCAGTTGCGAAATGGTCGACGGGCAGGTGGTGGTCTGCGACTGGGTCTTGTTCATTGCCACGATCAGCTCGCGTGGCCCGGCCGCATAGCCCAGGCGGTAGCCGGTCATGGCGTAGGCCTTGGACACGCCGTTGATCAGCAGGGTGCGCTCGCGCAGGTGCGGGCAGGCGCTGACGAACGACACGAACGGCTGCCTGCCCAGCACGATGTGCTCGTAGATCTCGTCGGAGATCACCAGCACCCGGGGGTGGCGCTCCAGCACGGCGCCCAGGGCCGCGAACTCTTCACGGCTGTAGATCGCCCCGCAGGGGTTGTTCGGCGAGTTCAGCATCAGCCAGCGGGTACGCGGGGTGATGGCGGCCTCAAGGCGCGCGGCATCCAGCTTGAAGCCGTGTTCGGCGCCGCACGGCACCACCTTCGGCACGCCGCCGTTGAGCATCGCCATGTCGGTGTACGACACCCAGTACGGCGCTGGCGTGAGTACTTCATCGCCCTGCTCCAGGGTGGCGAGAAACGCATTGAACAGCAGTTGCTTGGCGCCATTGCCCACGCAGATTTCGTCCAGTGCGTAGCGCAGGCCGTTTTCCCGCTCGAACTTGTCGACGATGGCCTGGCGCAGCACCTCCAGGCCATTGGGCGCGGTGTAGTGGTTGTTGCCCTCGAGCATCGCCTGGTGCGCGGCCTCGATCACGTGGGCCGGGGTGTTGAAGTCCGGTTCGCCCAGGCTCAGGTTGATCACCGGCTCGCCCTTGGCCAGCATCTGCTTGGCCAGCACCGATACCGCCATGCTCGGCGAGCTTTTCACCGCCCGCACACGGGCACTCTGAAAGTCCATGGGTCAGCCCTCCTGGCCGGGTTCGAAGGCGTAGTCGTCGCGTGCCTGGCTGGCACTGATGTAGCCAAAGCGCAGGTCGCGCGCCACCTCGTGGCGTGGCCGCTGGCGCGGGTCGCCGTAACCGCCGCCACCCGGCAGGCGCAGCACCAGGCGCCGATCGGCCGGCACGAACTGCTGGCCCTTGCCGCGCAGCAGGGTGCCGTCGTCCAGGCCCACGTAGCCCTGGGCCCCCTCCTTGCCCCCCTCGAGCCCACGCGCCGGGTACTGGATGCGGTCGAACATGGCGCTGAAGCGGAAGCTGTAGCCTTCGGCGGCCGACACCTCGATTTCCTGGCCCAGGCCGCCGCGCAGCAGGCCGGCACCGCCAGAGCCTTCGCGCAGTTCCTTGCGCCACACCACCACCGGGCCGGCCTGTTCGGTGGCTTCCACCGGCATGGTGTGCACGCCGCTGGGGAACGCGGTGGCGCTCAGGCCGTCCATGCCGGAGCGCGCGCCCATGCCGCCGCTGTTGAACATCAGCATCTCGGCGTTGCGCCCGGTCGGGTTGCTGTCCAGCGGACGCACGCTCAGGTGCAGGTTCCACAGTGCGCTGGCGCCCTCGGCCGGCACCTGGCCGGGCAGGCACTTGTGCAGCGCACCCAGCACCAGGTCGGGCACGAAGTGGCCCAGTACATGGCGTACCGATACCGGCGCCGGGTGCTTGGCATTGAGAATGCAGCCTTCGGGCGCAGTGACCGCAAAAGGCTCCAGCGAGGCGCTGTTGTTGGGGATCTCCGGCGCCACGATGCACTTGAGCCCGTAGCAGGCATAGGCCTTGGCGTAGCCCAGCGGCACGTTGATGCCGAACTGGCTCATGCCCGAGGTGCCGCTGAAGTCGGTGAGAATGCCGTCCGGACCCACCGTCAGGGTCACCGCCAGCGTCACCGGCACGTCGTAGCCGTCCAGGGTCATGCTGTTGTGGTAGGTGCCATGGGGCAGCGACTTGAAGCATTCCAGGGTGGCGCGGCGGCTGTGCTCCAGGATGAACCCGCCGATGTGCTCCAGGTCGTCCAGGGCAAACTCGTCGAGCATGCTCAGCAGGCGCTTGTGCCCGGTCTCGTTGCAGGCCGACAGTGCGTAGAAGTCGCCGACCACGCGGTCGTTCTCGCGCACGTTGTTGCGCAGGATGTTGATCAGGTCGCGGTTCACCTGGCCGCGCTCGAACAGCTTCATGATCGGGATGAACAGGCCTTCCTCGTACACCTCGCGGGCATCCGGGCCGAAACCGCGCCCGCCGATGTCCACCACGTGGGCGGTACTGGCGAAGTAGCCGATCAGCCGGCCCTTGTAGAACGAGGGCGAGACGATGGTGATGTCGTGCAGGTGCCCGGTGCCCTTCCACGGGTCGTTGGTGACGTACACGTCGCCTTCGAAGATGTTGTCCGGGCCGATGTCGTTGATGAAGTGCACCACCGCCTCGGCCATGGTGTTGACGTGGCCGGGGGTGCCGGTAACGGCCTGGGCCAGCATGTTGCCGGCGCGGTCGAACACCCCGGCCGAGAGGTCGCCGGCTTCGCGTACGCTGGTGGAGAACGCGGTGCGGATCAGGGTCAGGGCCTGTTCTTCGACCACCGACACCAGGCGGTTCCACATCACCTGCATTTGAATATCGATCATTGTTTCGCTCATGGGTTATCGCCTTCCAAACGAATGCGGCTTAGCGCCGGACGACCAGCAGGCAGCCGTCGGGCTGGACCGTGGCGGTGAACGAGGACGACACGAAGGTCGAGGTTTCGCGCTCGGCGATGATCGCCGGGCCATCGATGCGCGCACCGGCCTGCAGCGCTTCGCGCTGGTAGATGCCGGCATCGACGAAACCGCCGGCGACCACGTCGAACACCTGGCGACGCGCCACTTCGTGGGCGCGGTGCGAGGCCTTGACCTGGCTGGCCAGCGCCACGGGCGGCAAGGGCGAACTGGCCTTGACCGACCAGCTGACGATCTCCACGTCCGGGCCTTCGATCGGGCGGCCGAAGAACACCGTGTAGGCCGCCTCGAACAGCGTCTTGAACTGCGCCGTGTCGCTGTTGCTGAAAGCCTTGAACGGCAGGCTCACGGGGATCTCCCAGCCCTGGCCGACGTAGCGCATGAACGCGGTGCACTCCATCTCCGGCTCGCCCTCGGGCATGCCCTGGCGCAGGAAGCCCAGGGCCTCGGCCTTCATGTCGTCGATCAGTGCATTGACCTGCCCCGCCTCGAACTCGGCCAGGCGCACGAAGGCGCTGCGTACCGCTTCATAGCCGAACGGCGCACGCAGAAAACCGATGGCCGACCCCACCCCGGCGCCGGCCGGCACCAGAAAGCGCGACACACCCATCTTTTCGCACAGACGCGCAGCGTGCAGCGGGCCACCGCCACCAAAGGTGATCATGGTGTAGTCGGCAATGTCCTTGCCGCTCTCCACCGCGTGCACCCGGCCGGCGTTGGCCATGTTCTCGTCGACCACTTCGCAGATGCCGAAGGCGGCGGTGCGCGGGTCCATGCTCAGCGGCTGGCCGATCACCCGGTCCACCGCGCTGGCGGCGTTGTCGACCGACAGGCGCAGCGCGCCGCCGGCGAAATTGTCGGCATCCAGGCGGCCCAGCAGCAGGTTGGCATCGGTGATGGTCGGCTCAAGGCCACCGCGGTCATAGCAGGCCGGGCCCGGCTCGGACGCCGCGCTGTGCGGGCCCACACGAATCTGGCGCATGCTGTCGATGCTGGCGATGGAACCGCCGCCGGCGCCGATCTCGACCATCTCCACCACCGGGATGGAAATCGGCATGCCACTGCCCTTCTTGAAGCGGTAGGTGCGCGCCACTTCGAAGGTCTTGGCGGTCTTGGGCACCTGGTTCTCGATCAGGCAGATCTTGGCCGTGGTGCCGCCCATGTCGAACGACACCACCGCGTCGAGCGCGTATTTGCGTGCAATGTCGGCGGCGAAGATCGCCCCGCCCGCCGGGCCCGACTCCACCAGGCGCACCGGAAACTCGGCGGCGCTCTGCACCGAGATGATGCCGCCGCCGGAATGGATCATGAACACCGGGCAATCGGCGCCGGCGGCCTTGAGGGTGACCACCAGGCGGTCCAGGTACGACTTGATCAGGGGTTTGACGTAGGCGTTGGCGCACACGGTGTTGAAGCGTTCGAACTCGCGCATCTGCGGCGAGACTTCGCTGGAGATCGAAATCGACAGGTGTGGCAGGCGCGCCTGCAGGGCGTCGCGCAACAGGCGCTCGTGGGCACCATTGATGTAGCTGTGGATCAGGCCGATGGCCACGCTCTGGTAGTCGCCCTCGCCGATGCGCTGCACCAGCGCGTCGATATCGGCCTGTTGCGGGGCGATCAGCACGTTGCCGCGTACGTCCAGGCGCTCGCGCAGGGTGTAGCGGTGCTCGCGCTCGATCAGCGGCGGTGGCAGGGCAATGTTGATGTCGTACTGCTCGAAACGGTTTTCGGTGCGCATCTCCAGCGTGTCGCGAAAACCTTCGGTGGTGATGAACGCAGTGCGCGCGCCGCGGCGCTCGATCAGGGCGTTGGTGGCCAGGGTGGTGCCGTGGATCAGCTGCTCGATATCAGACAGCTTCAGGCCTGCCGCGTCGACGACCGCCTGCACACCCGTGAGGATCGCACGCTCGGGCAATGCGTAGTCCGTCAGAATCTTGGTCGAGTGCAACACCCCGCCGACATCCAGCGCGATATCCGTAAAGGTCCCACCTATGTCCACGCCGACTCGGCATGCTGTAGCAGTCATCGTCGTTCCCCTGAATTCTTGTGCTTGTCACACCCGACTGGTTGGCGGGCTTAATGTAAGTTATATGTTGTCTTACAGGTGGTCAAGCACTAACACCACGCTTTTCCACCCTCGCCCGGGCTGGCGTGCCGATGCGCCGCGCGCACCGGCACCGCCTGCCTCAGCCGAGCGTCTTGACCATCCGCGCGCCGCCCACGGCCTGGGCCGTGGGGAACACCTCCAGACGCGAAACATCCACCTGCTCGGGCAGGCGCAAGGCCGCCAGCAGAAGCTGGGCGATGTCCTCGGGCATGATCGAGGCGTAGCCGTCATACAGCTCGCTGCCCGCGGCCTGCATGCCCATGGCGGTACGGTACAGCTGGGTCTGCACGCGACCCGGGGCAATTTCGGTCACCCGCACCCCGCTGCCCAGCAGGTCGCAGCGCAGCGCGTCGCAGAACAGGCTGATGCCGGCCTTCGACGAACCATACACCGCCGCCCCGGGGTGCGGCGCACGCCCGGCACTCGAGCCGATGAAGAACAGGTGGCCATGGCCGCGCTGCACCATGCCCGGCAGCACCTGACGGGTCAGGTGCAGGGGCGCCTTGAGGTTGATGTCGAGCATGGTGTCGATCTCGGCCGGGTCCATGTCCTGGAACGCGGCGCGGCTCGACAGCACCCCGGCATTGTTGACCAGCACGTCCACCGGGTACTGGCTCAGCACCTGGGCAAAGGCGTCGGCCTGGCGCACGTCGGCCTCCACCGTCACCACGCCCTGCTCCTGGCCCAACGCCTGCAGCGCCTCACGGCTGCGGCCCACGGCAATCACCTGCAGGCCGGCATCGCGCAGGGCCAGCACGATGGCCTTGCCGATGCCGCTGGTGGCACCGGTCACCAGTGCACAGCGGTAGGAGGCCGGTAATGCGGCTGCTTCAGGCATAGATGTAACCCCCGCTGACAATCACGTTCTCACCCGTGGCATAGCTGTTGCGGCTGCTGCCCATCATCACGATCCATTCGGCGATCTCTGCAGGTTCCGCCGCGCGGCCCAGTGGGTTGGCGGCGGCCAGCTCGCCGAGAAAACCCAGCTGGCGGGCGCGCTCGGTGGCAAAGCCGGCCGGCGCCACCGAGTTGACCAGGATCTGGTCCTTGGCACAGGCCTGGGCGAAGGATTTGGTCAGGCTCACCACCGCCGCCTTGGTGGCGGCATAGTGGGCGTTCTGCGGGTGCGCCTTGAAGGCATCCACCGAGGTCACGTTGACGATGCGCCCGGTCACCTGCGGCGCCGCGACGAAGCCCTGCATGTGGCGCACGGCGGCGACCATCATGTGGTAGGTGCCCTTGATGTTGACCGCGTTTTCCAGGTCCCACTCTTCGTCGGTGATCTCGAAGATGTCCTGGCGCGGGTAGATCGCCGCGCTGTTGACCAGGCAGTGCACCCGCCCCAGCGCCTCGACGACCTGCCCGAAGGCTGCATGGGCGCTGGCCTGGCGCGAAATGTCCGCCGCCGCCGTGGCCACCTCGCAATCCAGGGCGCGCAAGGTGCTTGCCGCCTCGGCCATCAACTGCTCATTGCGATCGATCAAGCCGATTTTTCGTGCCCCACGCTTGACCATCAACCTGGCGGTCTCCAGGCCCAAACCCGAAGCCCCGCCAACGATTACGACCGTCTGACCTTCCATAACCACCTCCGCGCATTAGTCTTTACGTAAGATGCCTGTTGTCTTACATTTGGTCAAACCGAATTTGCCCCGCTCGATGCCCATACAGGACTGCGCCATGCCCGCTGCCGCTACTGCCTGCTCGCCCCGGGACCGCCTGCTCGACGCGGCCACCGAACTGTTCGCCACCCGCGGCTACCAGGCCATCGGCCTGCGCGACCTGGCCAGCCATCTGGGCCTGCGTGCCGGCTCGCTGTACCACCACATCGAGAACAAGCAGTGCCTGTTGTTCGAGCTGATCGAGTCGACCCTGGCCGACCTGGTGTTCGACACAAAACGCTGCATGAAAGGCGCCAGAACCCCCGAAGAACGCCTGCAGCGCTTCGTCCAGGCGTTTGTGCGGTTCAACCTGGCCCACGCCCATCGCGTGCAATTGGTGACTCGCGAGTACGTCAACCTGTCCCACGAACAGCAGTTGCAGATCGACGCGCTCAACCGCAGCCATGCGTCGATCCTGAGCGGCATCATTGCTAGCGAGTGTGCACGCGACGGGCGCCAGGGAGGCGCGATCGGCCTCGTCACCCATGCCGTCATCGGCATGCTGTACGGGCACGCGCAGTGGCGCGGGGTGCAGGTCAGCGAACAGGGCCTGACCCAGGCCCTGATCACCTTCGTCACGGGCATCATCGAAAGCGCCAAGAACAATTCCAACATGGCCTGATCTACATGCACCCACAGCGCAAGACCTTGCACAACGAGCTGCACGCCCGCCCCTCGCTGTACTTCGACGAGCCCGCCCACGTCTACCACCTGGCCTTTCTCAGCGACGACGCACGTTGCGAGGCGCTGCTGCTGCAGTGCCTGCCGGAGCCGGTGAGCCCCGGCGCCGTGCAGGGCATCACCCGACTGCAAGGCCACGCCCTGAAATGGGAACGGCACGCCGAGTTCGTCACCCTCACCCTGGTGGTCACCACCACCGAGCAGACGCCGGCCTGGCAGCCCCTGCCCGCGCTGCTGATGGACAGGGTCGATGCCTTTTTGCCGTACCTGATCAATGCCGTGCAGATCATGGTGCACAACGACGCGGCATTTGCCGGCGAGCTGTCGCGCTACGGTTTCAAGGACCCGTGCGGCTCGTGCATTGGCGGAGGCGATGCGCGGGTATGGAGCGATTTTCGCCTGGGCGAGGACGGCACCAACCGCTTCCTGTTCGTCAACAGGCGCCTCAATGCCTACCGCCAGGGCCGCATGATCCGGCGCCTGCTGGAGATCGAGACCTACCGCATGATGGCCTCGCTGTCGCTGGACACCGCCAAGGCCCTGAGCGTGGAGCTCAATGCCTACGACAGAACCCTGGTGAGCCTGTCCGAGCGCAACGCCGACCCGCAGCCGGGCAACGCCAAGGCACTGCTGGGCGACATTGCCGGGCTGTCGGCGCAGATGGTGCGCAGCACCGCGAAGACCCGCCACCGCTTCAGCGCCACCCAGGCCTATGCGCAACTGGTGTTCGAGCGCCTGGGCGAGCTGCGCGAAAGCCACCTGGGCGATTGCCAGCGGTTGGGTATCTTCATCGAACGGCGCTTCAAGCCCACGGTGCGCTACTGCGCCGTGACCGAACAGCGCCTGGACCAGCTGGCCAAGAGCGTGGCCAACCTGGGCGACCTGCTGCAGGCACGGGTGCAGGTGGAAATGGAGGAGCAGAACGCGGAGATCCTCAAGAGCCTGAGCACCCGCGCCGACACCCAGATCAAGATCCAGCGTGCAGTGGAAGGGTTGTCGATCATCGCCATCACCTACTACCTGCTCAACCTGTTCAAGCTGATCTATTCAGGCCTGACGGTGATGGGGCTGCAGGTCAGCGCACGGGACGCACTGCTGGGCATGGCGCCGCTGGCCATCGGCGTGCTGGGGTTGATTCTGGTGCGGGTGCGCAAGGTCAAGCACAACGATCACTAGCCCTGCGACCAGCGTTTGAACCTGCGTTGTTTAAACCGAGCGCCATGGCCTGCATGCCTTGGCGCCGCTGGCCCGGCAGCGAAACGCAACACGAACGGAAGCCGACCGCAATCAAGCAGTTTTTTGATAGTTGGGGAAGGTTGATACGAGAAAAATGGCAGGGGCGGCTGGATTCGAACCAACGCATGGCAGGATCAAAACCTGCTGCCTTACCGCTTGGCGACGCCCCTGTGATGCAACTGGAAGCCCATGAAAGGCCTCGGCAGGAATGAGCGGAAATTTACCAACTTTCGCTTCGCCAGGGAAGCCCCCAACGATAAAAAATAACGAAAAAACAGGTGGTTACCGCATGGCTTACGGCATATCCGGCTTTTGCGGCCCATTCACGCAGCCAAATCGCGTCTCCTTCGACGGGCCGTACCCATAAAAAGAGGTGTAGCACTTGCTGAAATGGCTGGGCGAAACAAAGCCGCACGCCAGGGCCACATCGATCAACGCCAGGTCCGAGTGCTGCAACAACCGGCGACTCTCGGTAATGCGCAACTCCAGGTAGTAACGGACCGGCGTGGTCCCCAGCTGCGACTGGAACAGCCGCTCGATCTGACGCCGGGACAACCCCACATACTGCGCCAACTGCACCTGGCTCAGCGGCTCTTCAAGGTTGGCCCCCATCAGCTTGATCGCCTCGCGCAGCGGCGCACTCATGTTCTGGTGCACGGTCGGCTGCACCCGGCGAAAGCGCGAGGCCTCGTAGGCCAGGATATCGACCACGGCATCCACCAGGCCACGCCCATGACGCTGGCCGATCCACTCCAGCACCATGTTGAACGCCCCCGCCGGGCTGCCCGCCGTCAGGCGGTCTCGGTCCACCGTGTAGCTCTCCCCTGTCACCTGGCTATGCCTGGCCAGCTCGGCCAGCGCCGCACGGTTCTCCGGGTGCACCGCACACTGGTAGCCATCGAGCAGGCCGGCCTGGGCCAGAAACCAGGCACCATTCCACAGCCCCGCCAACGCCACCCCCGCCTGCGCAGCCCGTTGCAGCAACAGCGCCAGCTCCGGCAGCGGGCGCAGCACGGTGCGCAGGCCACCGCACACCACCAGCAGGTCCAGGCCTTCGAGCGTCTTCAAACCCAGCGGCGCATCCGGGCAGATCACCAGCCCCAGGTCGCTGACCACCGAGGCACCGTCAAGGCTGAAGGTGGTGGTGGCGAAGGCGTCGGCCTGGATCAGGTTGGCGGTGACCAGGGTATCGAGCGCCTGGGTGAAGGCCGGCAACGAAAAATGTTCGAGCAGCACAAAGCCCACCCGCGCCCGGGGCCCGCTGCCGTGACCCTGCCCGCCTACAAAACGCAGGTTCGAGCCCTGCAGGGCACCGCTGAACTGCCGCCGTTGCACCACGTTCTGCCTCTTCTGGTTGTTCTGGTAAAGCGTGCAGCGCACGCCGGGTGGCACGGCAATATGCCTCCAAATGCCCCCGCCGCGATAGTCGTCGCCACGCTCGACAGTTGAAACTTTCTGCGCGCGCGCCCGGTCCAGACCTCTGACTATCACTTGTAAACGTGAGGGATCGAATGACGACGACAGTGGGCGACTTCCTGGTTGAGCGGCTGTATCAATGGGGCGTGCGACGTATCTACGGCTACCCCGGCGATGGCATCAACGGCGTGTTCGGCGCGCTCGACCGGGCCCGGGGCAAGATCGAATTCATCCAGGCGCGGCACGAGGAAATGGCCGCGTTCATGGCCGCAGCCCATGCCAAGTTCACCGGCGAGCTGGGGGTATGCATCGCCACCTCCGGCCCCGGCGCCTCGCACCTGCTCACCGGCCTCTACGATGCGCGCATGGACCACATGCCGGTGCTCGCCATCGTCGGCCAGCAGGCCCGCACCGCGCTGGGCGGCCATTACCAGCAGGAATTGGACCTGTTGTCGATGTTCAAGGACGTGGCCGGCGCCTTCGTGCAGCAGGCCTCCGAACCCTCCCAGGTACGCCACCTGATCGACCGTGCCGTGCGCACGGCGGTGGGCGAGCGCCGCGTCACGGCGGTGATCCTGCCCAACGACCTGCAGGATCTGCCCTATAAAGAACCCGCCCGTGCCCACGGCACCCTGCATTCGGGCGTCGGCTACAGCAAGCCCAGGGTGGTGCCCTACGAGGCCGACCTGCAGCGCGCCGCCGACATCCTCAATGCGGGCAAGAAGGTCGCCGTGCTGGTTGGTGCGGGCGCGCTGAACGCCACCGACGAGGTCATCGCCGTGGCCGAAAAACTCGGCGCCGGCGTGGCCAAGGCGCTGCTGGGCAAGGCCGCCCTGCCCGACGAACTGCCCTGGGTCACCGGCGCCATCGGCCTGCTCGGCACCGAGCCCAGCTACAAGCTGATGCAGGAGTGCGACACCCTGCTGATGATCGGCTCGGGCTTCCCCTACGCCGAGTTTCTGCCCAAGGAGGGCCAGGCCCGCGCGGTGCAGATCGACATCCAGCCCGACATGCTCAGCCTGCGCTACCCGATGGAGGTCAACCTGGTGGGCGATGCGGCCGAAACCCTGAGCGCCCTGCTGCCGCTGCTCGACAGCAAGACCAGCCGCAGCTGGCGCAAGAAGGTCGAAGGCTGGCGCGCCCGCTGGGACAAGACCCTGGAAAAACGCGCACTGGTCAGCGCCAACCCGATCAACCCGCAGCGGGTGGTGCACGAGCTGTCACCTCGGCTGCCCGACCAGGCCATCATCACCAGCGACTCGGGTTCGTGCGCCAACTGGTACGCCCGCGACCTGAAGATCCGCCGCGGCATGCAGTGCTCGCTGTCCGGCGGGCTGGCCTCGATGGGTGCGGCCGTGCCCTACGCCATCGCGGCCAAGTTCGCCCACCCCGAGCGCCCGGTGATCGCGCTGGTGGGCGACGGCGCCATGCAGATGAACAACATGGCCGAGCTGATCACCGTGGCCAAGTACTGGCGTCAGTGGCAGACCCCGAACTGGATCTGCGCGGTGTTCAACAACGAGGACCTCAACCAGGTCACCTGGGAGCAGCGGGTAATGGAGGGCGACCCCAAGTTCGAGGCGTCGCAGAACATTCCCGACGTGCCCTACCACCTGTTTGCCATCTCCATCGGGCTCAAGGGCATTTTCGTCGAGCGTGAAGAAGACGTTGCCGCCGCCTGGGAGCAGGCCCTGGCCAGCGACTGCCCGGTGCTGATCGAGTTCAAGACCGACCCCAACGTGGCGCCCCTGCCGCCGCACATCACCGTGCAACAGGCGAAGAACTTCGCCACCACCCTGCTCAAGGGCGACCCCGACGAAGCCGGCGTGATCACCCAGACCGCCAAGCAGGTGCTCAGCGCGGTGCTGCCCAAGCGCAAGCGCTGATTGCATGCCCACGCCGCTTCGCTGAGGCGGCGTGGGCGTGGGCAGTGTGCCTTCATCCAAACTGCATGATCCGGTGGCCGTTTCGGGCAATTTGCAAGCCTGACGCTGCCCATGCGCTGGCGACGCCGTTGATTCAGCGAGGTTTTTCCAGCGGTGCAGGCTGGCACCGTTGATGCAACGACTACCGAGGCGAACACGCCACCGTACCCGCCACCGGAGATCACCATGAATGCCATTGAACTGCTCGAAGCCGATCACAAGCGCGTAAAGGCCCTGTTGGCAAAACTGAGCGCATCCACCGAGCGCGGCGTCAAGACGCGCACCCAGCTGCTTGCCGAACTGGAGATGGAAATCACCGTGCACACCGAGATCGAGGAGCAGATCCTCTACCCGGCGTTCAAGCAGGCCGGCGGCAAGGAACAGGACGTGATGTACTACGAGGCCAAGGAAGAGCACCGCACCGTCGACTCCCTGGTGCTGCCCGACCTCAAGACCACCGACCCGTCGACCCCGGAGTTCACCGGCCGCGTGAAGGTGGTGAAAGAGCTGCTCGAACACCATATCGAGGAAGAAGAGTCCGAGATGTTCCCGCAGGCTCGCAAGCTGCTGAAAAAAGCCGAACTCGAGGCCCTTGGCGAACAGATGCAGGCGTTCAAGGCCAACTACATGAAGGCCCTCAAGAATACCACCAGCCACTGAGCCCTTCCCCAGGCCCGCCGCCGGGCGGGCCCGCCCCACCTTTGGTCGTGCCCTTGGCAGTCACCTGTCACTTGCCTTGAACTCTGCCGCCACGCCCACCGTCATCCGCCTGAGAGTCCGTAAAACAGTGCTTGGCAATCAGCGCAGTGTGCCCGGCGTTTATCCGAACGTAAGGGAGAACCACAATGAACGGGACTGATCAGTCGGCCCACGGCGACGCCTCGCAGTCGCCCCAGGGCACCCCGCAGGAACACCTGCACACCCTGGCCGAAGACGCCGGGGCATTGCTCGACGACGCCAGGGAACACGGCGCCAGACAGTACGAGCAGTATCGCGACCTGGCCGCCGAACAGCTCGACTCGCTGGTCGAAGGCGCCAAGTCGGCAGCCTCGGCCCTTGAAGGCAAGGATTCCCTCGGGCTGGCCCAGTACATGGCGCAACTGGCCAGCGGGCTGGGCGATTTTGCCGACCAGGTCCGCGACAACAGCATCGAGGACCTGGTGCACAAGGGCGCGCAACTGGCCCGCGACAACCCCACGCTGTTCCTGGCCGGCAGCGTCGCCATCGGCTTTGGCCTGTCGCGCTTTCTGCGCGCCAGCAGCAGCCACCCGACCGCGTCGGGCACCCCCACGCAGGCCTACGGTGCCAGCGCGCCCTACCAGAGCTCGGTACCGCCGCTGCGCGACAACCCCGTGCCCGCCGACCCGCTGGGCCGCACCCTGGCCGATGGCCCCAACACCCAGGACAGCTTCAAGGGAGGTGTGTGATGGAACGCGACCCACTCGATACCCTGCCCCCCGCGCCACCGGGCGAGCACGACAACACCAGCATCGGCAGCCTGCTGCGCCAGCTCACCCGTGAAGTGCCCGAGCTGTTCACCAAGGAGCTGGCACTGGCCAAGGCCGAACTGCAACGCAGCCTGACCACCCTCAAGGCCGGTACAGCCGCCGTGGCCGGCGGCGCCATGGTGCTGCTGGCGGGCCTGATCATCCTGCTGATGGCGGCGGTGTACGGCCTGGCCTACGTGGTCGCGCCCTGGCTGGCGGCGCTGATCGTGGGCGCGGTGACCCTGGTCATCGGCTTCATGATGCTGCAGGCCGGCAAGAAGCAGTTCGACCCGTCCAACCTCACCCCTGACCGCACCCTGCATGCCCTGCAACAGGACAAGGACGCACTGAAGAGGAAAGTCTCATGAGCACCTCATTCGAAGCCGAATCGCACAAGAGCCCGGAAACCCTGGAGCAGGAGATCGACGCCAAGCGCGCCAGCATCAGCCACCTGGTGGACTCGCTGGAACACCGCCTCACCCCCGGCCAGCTGATCGACCAGGGCATGGCGTACTTCAAGGGCAACGGTGGCGAATTCTTCCAGAACCTGGGCACCACCCTGAAGCACAACCCGGTGCCCACCGTGCTCACCGGCGTGGGCCTGGCGTGGCTGGCGCTGAACCAGAACCGCCCCTTCTCACCCGGCTCGCCGACCTTTGGCGGCAGCGGCCTGGCCGACACGCTGGGCGACGCTGCCAGCGGCATCAAGGGCGCCATGGCCCAGGCCGGCGAGCACCTGCACCACGCCTCGGACGTGGCCCACGACAAGGCGCGCGACGCCGGCGACAGCCTGGGCAGCTCGGCCGACAAGGTGCGCCAGGCCGCGCACCACGCCAGCGACCGGGTGCAGGCCCAGGCCGCGCAGCTCAAGGGCCAGTTCGACCACCTGCTCAAGGACCAGCCGCTGGTGCTGGCCGCCATCGGCATCGCCCTCGGCGCGGCCCTGGGCGCGGCATTGCCCGGCACGCGCAAGGAGGACGAACTGATGGGCGAAACCCGCGATGCCCTGGCCGACAAGGTGACCCGCACCGGCAAGGCGCTGTACGCCGACGCCACCGAGGCCGTGCACAACGCCGACGCCAGCGCGCCGGCAGCTGCCGCGCAGGCCCCCCGCGAGGGGCCTGCCGACCTGTCCGACGGCCTGGGCTTCAGGCCCTGAGTGTCGCCCCGGCGCCCTGTGCGCCGGGGCGCGCCCCTCTGTGTTGCACCTACCTACGCGAAGCTGGAGAGACCATGAGAGCACTCACCTACCACGGCGCCCACGACGTCAGGGTCGATACCGTAATCGACCCCATTCTGGAAGAACCCGACGACCTGATCCTGCGGGTGACCGCCACCGCCATCTGCGGCTCGGACCTGCACCTGTACCGCGGCAAGATCCCGGCGGTCGAAGACGGCGATATCTTCGGTCACGAGTTCATGGGCGTGGTCGAGGAAGTCGGCACCGGGGTGACCGCGGTGCAGCCGGGCGATCGCGTGGTGATCCCGTTCGTGATTGCCTGCGGCAGCTGTTTCTTCTGCCAGCAGGACCTGTTTGCCGCGTGCGAGACCACCAATACCGGGCGCGGCGCGATCATCAACAAGAAGCTCATCCCCTCTGGCGCAGCGCTGTTCGGCTACAGCCACCTGTACGGTGGCGTACCCGGCGGCCAGGCCGAGTACGTGCGCGTACCCAAGGCCAACACCGGTCCGTTCCGCGTGCCGGGCACGCTGAGCGACGAGAAGGTGCTGTTTCTGTCCGACATCCTGCCCACGGCCTTCCAGGCGGTGAAGAACACCGAGATCGGCCAGGGTTCGAGCCTCGCCATCTACGGCGCGGGGCCGGTCGGGCTGCTGTGCGCGGCGGTGGCGCGGATGCTCGGCGCCGAACGCATCTTCATGGTCGACCACCACCCCTACCGGCTGGCCTATGCGCAGCAGGCGTATGGCGTGATCCCGATCAATTTCGACGATGACGACGACCCGGCCGATACCATCATCCGCCAGACCCCGGGCATGCGCGGGGTGGATGGTGTGGTCGATGCGGTGGGCTTCGAGGCCAAGGGCAGCACCACCGAAACCGTGCTGGCCGCGCTCAAGCTCGAGGGCAGCAGCGGCAAGGCCTTGCGCCAGTGCATCGCGGCAGCCCGGCGCGGCGGTGTGGTCAGTGTGCCGGGGGTGTATTCGGGGTTCATCCACGGCTTCCTGTTCGGCGATGCGTTCGACAAGGGCCTGACCTTTCGCATGGGCCAGACCCACGTGCAGCGCTACCTGCCCGAACTGCTGGGCTACATCGAAACCGGCGCGCTCACGCCGGAAACCATCATCACCCACCGCCTGTCGCTGGAGCAGGCGGCCGAGGGCTACAGGATCTTCGACAAGAAGGAGCAGGAGTGCCGCAAGGTCATCCTCACGCCTGGCGACAGCAGCATCGAGTTGCCGATGGCCATCGTCGACGACGGCGTGGTGGCCTGAGCCCGTGACGCTGGCCGGCAGCCTCGCCGGTCAGCGTCGGGTGGGTTCAGTGGTGGGCGTGCAGCGCTTCGATCAGCTGCGCCTTGGTCATGCTCGAGCGCCCCTTGATGTCCTTGCTGCGCGCCTCCTTGAGCAGGCTTTGCTTGGTCTGGCTGGCCAACGAGGTGATGGAGGTGCGCGCGTGGCCGGCGCGGGTGCTGGCGGCGCGTTTGGCCGAGTCGGAGGCAGCGGCGTGCTTTTCGCCGGCCGGGGTGCTGCGACCTGAGCCGCCCTTTTTCTCGCCCCCGCCAGATTGCTTGTTCACCGTGGCCCAGGCACGCGCCTCGGCCTCGGCTTTGGGCGTGCCTTTTTGCTCGTAGCTTTCTTCGATGTGCTGCGCCTTGCGTTTCTGCTCGGCGGTGTACTTGGCTTTGCTTCCCTGGGGCATGGTGCTCACCCTCGATCCGGTTGAATGCGGGCCCGTGTCACGGGCCATTCAGGGGGTTTGAGGGCGCGCGTGCGCCAGGGTGCGATTGGGTGGATGAATGGCAGAGGAGCGAAGACCACCGGCCTCTTCGCTGGCACGCCAGCGAACGAGCGCGAAGCGCTCGCCACCTGTCCTACTGGGTAGCCCCGGCCATCTGCCCCGCCGGCTCATCCGCCCCGCCGATCGGCGCCTTGAGCAACAGGAAGTACGCCAGCGCCGAGCACAGCGCCACCACCGCACTGATCATGAACGCGGTATTGAACGAGCCCGAATACTGGATGCTGAACCCGGTCACGATCGGCGCCACGGACCCTGCAATGTAGCCGCCAAAGTTCTGGATCGAACCAAACGAGGCCACCCGCGGGCTGTCGACGATGGTGTTGACGATCATCCACGCCGTGGCACTGGCCATGTTGATGCTGAACAGCGCCAGGCACAGCAGTATCACGCACCCGGTCAACCCGCTCACATATGACAGCGGCAAGGTGAACAGCGCCGCCAGCACCAGCCCGGTGATCACGCTGAACTTGCGGCTGGCCAGCACGCTCATGCCACGCCGTACCAGCAGGTCGCAGAACCGCCCCGCCACGATGGTGCCCACCGCGCCGAAACCATAGGCCAGCGATACCACCCACGCGGTGTCGTACAGGTTCAGCCCATGCTCGCGCTCGAAGTAGCCTGGCAGCCAGGTCAGGTGCAGCCACAGCATGTAGATCACGCCCATGAAGCCCAGCACCGCGCCCCAGGTGCTGCGATGCTTGAACAGGTCGAGCCAGCCGGCAAAATACGACGCCTTGGGCGCCTGCACCGCGTCAGCCCGCGGCGCCGGCTGTTCGCTTGGCAGCGCCTGGCCCTGCGCCGCCAGTTCCGCCAGATACCTGGCCTTGCTCTTGTAGAACGTCAACCAGCACAGCGCCAGCACGATGCCGATCACGCCGGTGATGATGAACATCCCGCGCCAGCCGAAGTTGACCATGAACAGCGTCAGCAACGGTGGCGCCAGGCACGGCCCAAGGCAGGTCGACGACCACACGATGCCGGTCGGCGTGCCCCGCTCGTTGGCGTCGAACCATTCCGACAGCGCCTTGGCCGCCGAGGGGAACATCGGCGCCTCGCCGATCCCCAGCAGCACCCGCAGGCCCATGAAGCCGCCAAAGCTGTTGACCAGCCCGCACAGCGACTGCGCCACCGACCAGGCCAGCAACGAGGCGCCCAGGGCGATCTTGCTGCCTAGGCGGTCGATGATCAGGCCCAGTGGCAACTGCGCAAAGGCATAGGCCACGGAGAAGGCCGACAGCAGGATGCCCATCTGCGAAGGGCTGATGAGCATGTCGCGCTGGATCGAGGTGTTGGCAATCGACAGCGCGCTGCGGTCCAGGTAGTTGACGATGCCGATCAACAGCAGAAACACGACGGTGATGCGTTGGTACTTCTTCAGTGCGTTCATCTGATGGCCTTTATTATTGTTGTTGCAGCGTCAAACGCCGAGGCGATCCTTCATCCACACGTCATCCCTGGAATACGCACGCCCGCTCAGGGCTGGCGTGCAGTCACTGCCACCTCCAGCAAGCCACGACGGCTCAGGCTTTCGATCAGCGCACGCAGGCCGAATGCCCATTGTGGCGCCTGGTCGCTGGTGGTCACGCGGTTGCACAGGCTGCCCAGCAGCGGGTTGCTGATGGTGACCACATCGCCCAGCTTGTGGGTGAAACCGCTGCCGGGCTGGTCACGGTCCTGCTTGGGCGCGAACAGGGTACCCAGAAACAGCACCAGGCCGTCGGGGTACTGGTGGTTCTCGTTGAGGGTCTGCTGCACCAGGTCGACCGGGTCGCGGCTGATCTGGCGCATCGAGCTGCGCCCCTGCAGCACGAAGCCATCCCGGCCTTCGACGCGCAGGTCGACTTCGGCGGCGCGCACGTCCTCCAGGCTGACGGTCTCGTCGAACAGGCGCAGCAGCGGGCCGAGGGCGGTCGAGGCGTTGTTGTCCTTGGCCTTGGACAGCAGCAGCGCGCTGCGCCCCTCGCAGTCGCGCAGGTTCACGTCGTTGCCCAGCATGGCGCCGTGGATGGTGCCGTTGCTCGACACCGCCAGCACCACCTCGGGCTCGGGGTTGTTCCAGCTGGACTTGGGGTGCAGGCCGATATCGGCGCCGTGGCCGACCGCCGACAACGGCTGGGCCTTGGTGAACACTTCGGCGTCCGGGCCGATGCCCACTTCCAGGTACTGCGACCACATGCCCTGCTCCACCAGCAGCACGCGCAGTTCTTCGGCCTGGGCCGAGCCGGGCACGATACGCGACAGGTCGGCGCCGATGCGGCTGACCAGGGTGTCGCGAATCGCGTCGGCCTTGGCCGGGTCGCCCTTGGCCTGCTCTTCGACCACACGCTCCAGCAGGCTGGCGGCGAAGGTCACGCCGGCGGCCTTGACCGCCTGCAGGTCGATGGGGGCCAGCAACCATGGCAGGCGCGCATCGCGCTGCTGCGGGTCGCTGTTGGCCAGCAGCGCGGGCAGCTCGATCAACGCCTCGCCCAGCGGCAGTGCGCGCAGGTAGGCGGCCGGGTCGGGTTGTTCGAGCAGGGCCGAGACGGTGGCCACATGGGCACTGATGTCATGCACCGCGCCCGCCCTGACCAGCACCACGGCCGGGCCCTGCTCGGGCAGCCACACCCGCCCTACCCAGCTGCCGGTGGCGAACACGGCGAGATCGTTGCTCAGTGCGAGAGGCGCGTGCGCCTGGTTCTGGTTGGTCATGTGTGCACTCTTGTTGTGGTGGTCGGTCATTGCGGGAGCGGCGCCAGTTGCAACTGCGCAGCGGTCTGGTTCAGCGCATCGAGCACCGCCGGCGACAGGCCCAGGCCTTCGCGCAACGCCTGCTCGCGCAGTTTCAGCCCGGCCTGGCCCGGCAGGCGCACCGGGCGCTGCGGGTCGAGCGGACGGCTGGCCAGCACCAACTGGCCAAGGAAGCTGCTCTCGGCGGTAAAGGCCTCAAGCCCGCCGAAGAAGCGCGGGTCGATCACCACTGCGGTGGCCGAGGCGCCCCACTGCTGCGGCGCGTCCTTGCGCCCGTGCCCGGCCAGGCCCGAGGTCAGCGCCTCGACCAGCAGGGCCAGGGCAAAGCCCTTGTGCCCGAAGGCCTGCCCGCCCAATGGCAGCAGGCTGCCCTGGGGCGTGGTGAAGAAGTCGCGCGGGTCGTTGCTCGGCGTGCCGTCGTTACTCATCAGCACGGCGTGGGGCAAGGTGGTGCCGGCATCGCGGCACTGGCCCACCAGGCCCAGGGTGACGCTGGACATGCTCACATCCAGCAGGATCGGCTCGCCCTGGGTCGGGATACCCGCGGCAATCGGGTTGGGGGTGTAGACCGGGTCGATGCCGCCCTGGGCGCACACCAGCCCCACCGACGGGTCGGAGGAATACAGCAGGGCCACCAGGCCACGGTCGGTGTAGGGCTTGAGGTAGGCCGCCAGGCAGCCGATGTGCGAGGCACGGCGCACCACCGAGATGCCGATACCCTGCGCCTGGGCACCCTGCGCGGCGCATGCCAGGGCACGCTCCACGCAGTACGGGCCCAGCACGTAGTGGCCGTCGAACAGCGTGGCGATGCCGCTGCCCTGCAGGTGTTCGAGGTCGGCGGCACGTGCCTTGACCTCACCGCGCTGTACGCCACCGACATAGCGGCTGACCAGGTTCAGGCCGTGGGTGCGGTGCCCCAGCAGCGCGCCCTCGAGCAGCACGCGGGTCACCACCCGGGCCACCTCGGCGTCGGCCCCGGCACCCTCGAACAACTGTTCGACGAACCGGGTCAGCGTGGCCGTGTCGTAGCGCCGGGCTTCAGACATCGCTCAGGCCCTGGCGGCTGTACTGGCCATCGACCAGGCGCTGGATACCCAGCGGGTTGGCGTCCTTCAGGGCGTCCGGCAACAGCGCGTCGGGCACGTTCTGGTAGCACACCGGGCGCAGGAAACGGTCGATGGCCAGGGTGCCGACCGAGGTGCCGCGGGCATCGGAGGTGGCCGGGTACGGGCCGCCGTGCACCATCGCGTCACACACCTCCACACCGGTGGGGTAGCCGTTGACCAGCACGCGGCCGACCTTGTCTTCGAGCACGCCGAACAGCTGGGCGAAGGCCGGCAGGTCGTCACCGTCGGCCAGTAGCGTGGCGGTGAGCTGGCCCCGCAGGGCGCTGACGGCGCGCAGCAGCTCGGCGTCGTCGGCCACCTGGATCACGATGGTGCAGGGGCCGAACACCTCTTCCTGCAGCAGTTCGTCGTGTTCCAGCAGCAGGCTGACATCGGCGCCGAACAGCTGCGGCTGGGCCTGGTTGCCGGCTTGTGCCTGGCCGCTCAGGTGCTGGATGCCGGGGTGCGCCAGCAGTGCCTGCAGGCCCTTGCCATAGCTGGCCAGGGTGCCGGCGTTGAGCATGGTCTGCGGCGCCTGTTCGGCCAGGTGGCCGCCCAGTTGCTCGATGAAGGTGGTGAAGGCCGGCGAACGGATGCCCAGCACCAGGCCCGGGTTGGTACAGAACTGGCCACAGCCCTGCACCACCGAGGCGGCCAGTTCCCTGGCCATCTGCGCACCACGGCTGGCCAGTGCCTGCGGCAGCGCCAGTACCGGGTTGATGCTCGACATCTCGGCAAATACCGGGATCGGCTGCGGCCGCGCCGCCGCCATGTCGCACAGGGCACGGCCGCCCTTGAGCGAACCGGTGAAGCCCACGGCCTGGATGCCGGGGTGCTTGACCAGCGCCTCGCCCACACCGCCACCGAAGATCATGTTGAACACGCCGGCCGGCATGCCGGTTTTGTCGGCGGCACGCAGCAGTGCTTCAGCCACGCGCTCGGCAGTGGCCATGTGGCCACTGTGGGCCTTGAACACCACCGGGCAACCGGCTGCCAGCGCTGCGGCGGTGTCGCCGCCAGCGGTGGAGAATGCCAGCGGGAAGTTGCTGGCGCCGAACACCGCCACCGGGCCCACGCCGATGCGGTACTGGCGCAGGTCCGGACGTGGCAGCGGCGTGCGCTCGGGCAGCGCCTGGTCGATGCGCGCACCGTAGAAGTCGCCACGGCGCAGCACCTTGGCGAACAGGCGCATCTGGCCGCTGGTGCGACCGCGCTCCCCCTGGATGCGTGCGCTTGGCAGCGCGGTTTCGCGGCAGGTCAGCGCCACGAAGTCCTCGCCCAGGGCGTCGAGTTCATCGGCAATGGCGTCGAGAAATTCGGCCCGGCGCACGGCCGGCAGGCTGCGAAACAACGGGAAGGCCGCGCTGGCACCGGCAACGGCGCTGTCGACTTCGCCCAGGGTGGCCTGGTGGAAACCGCCCGGCAGGCGTTCGCCGGTGTGGGCGTCGACGCTGTAGACCAGGGTGTCGCCCAGGGCGCTGCGCTGGCCTGCGATGAAGTTGTGTCCGGAAAAGCTCATGTGCATTTCGCCTCTGTAAGGGTGCGGAAAGGTCAATCAGGTCACGGCGCCGATCTGCCACGGCACGAACTCGTTCTGCCCGTAGCCGTGTTGCTCGCTCTTGCTGCGCTGGCCCGATGCGATGCGCAGCATCTGTTCGAAGATGTAGGCGCCGCGTTCTTCAATGCTGGTGGAACCGTCGGCAATGCCGCCGCAGTTCACGTCCATGTCTTCTTCCTGGTACTCGAACACCCGGTTGTTGGTGGCCAGCTTGATCGACGGCGCCGGGGCGCAGCCGTAGGCCGAACCGCGACCGGTGGTGAAGGCGATCAGGTTGGCACCGCCGGCGACCTGGCCGGTGGCCGACACCGGGTCGTAGCCGGGGGTGTCCATGAACACCAGCCCCTTGGCGCGCACGGCCTCGGCGTACTGGTACACGTCCACCAGGTTGCTGGAGCCGGCCTTGGCCACGGCGCCCAGGGATTTTTCGAGAATGGTGGTGAGGCCACCGGCCTTGTTGCCGGCCGAGGGGTTGTTGTTGAGCTCGGCGTTCATGCGCTGGCAGTAGTCTTCCCACCAGTGGATGCGCGCGATCAGCTTCTCGCCCACTTCGCGGCTGACCGCACGGCGCGTCAGCAGGTGCTCGGCGCCGTAGATTTCAGGGGTTTCGGACAGGATCGCGGTGCCGCCCGCAGCCACCAGGCGGTCTACCGCATTGCCCAGCGCGGGGTTGGCGGTGATGCCCGAATAGCCGTCGGAACCGCCGCATTGCAGGCCCACGATCAGGTGCCGGGCGCTGACCGGCTCGCGGCGCACCTGGTTGGCGTCGGCCAGCAGCGCCTTGACCTGCTCGATACCGGCGGCGATGGTCTTGGAGGTGCCGCCAATGCCCTGGATGGTGAACGCGCGCAACTGGGCGCCGGCGGTCAGCCCCTGGGTCTGCATCAGGCTTTCGATCTGGTTGGTCTCGCAGCCCAGGCCGATGATCAGCACGGCGGCGAAGTTGGGGTGCACGGCATAGCCGCCCAGGGTGCGGCGCAGCAGGCCAAGGGCT
Source organism: Pseudomonas sp. MF6396 (assembly GCF_002018915.1). Taxonomy (NCBI): domain Bacteria; kingdom Pseudomonadati; phylum Pseudomonadota; class Gammaproteobacteria; order Pseudomonadales; family Pseudomonadaceae; genus Pseudomonas; species Pseudomonas sp. MF6396. Next base: position 98,353 of record NZ_MVOK01000017.1, read on the forward strand.
TCGCCGCTGGGGTCGACCGCGCAACCGGCACCGTGGGTCAGGGCCACCACACCATCGACGTTGGGGTAGTCGGCCAGCGCCTCGGGGTGGATATCGCGGCGAAAATGGTCGGCCACGGCGCGGGCGACGGTCGCCGAGCAGTTCACCGAGGTCAGGATGCCCACGTAGTTGCGGGTGGCCACCCGCCCGTCGGCACGCACGATGCCTTCGAAGAAGGCTTCCCTGGCCGGCACGCTGTGGGCGTCTTCGCCAAAGGCGTAGTCACGGGCGAAGTCGCCCATCTCCACGTTGTGCACATGCACGTGTTCGCCGGCCTCGATGGGCTGCGAGGCAAAGCCGATGATCTGGCCATAGCGGCGCAGCGCCTCGCCCTGCTCCACGCGCTGGCTGGCCACCTTGTGCCCCGAAGGGATCGACTGGCGCACGGTGACCGCCTCGGCGTCCAGGTGCAGGCCCTCGGGCAGCACCTGGCGGGCAATCAGCACGTTGTCCAGCGGGTTGAGGCGGATGACCGCAGGGTCTTCGCTGCTGCGGGTTCTGGCAATCAGGTGCATGGGACCTCTCAGGGCGCTACGGCAAGCTTCTTGTTATGGCATCACGCCCGTCTTGTGCGGGCGAATCTGCACCAACTGTAAGGAGCCGGCCGGCGTATTCCCAATGAGATGATCCGATCAAGCGATAACCCTGGGTTATCGAAGTGCGAATTCTCGTTTCATTTATAGATCGTTTTATGACCCTCGGCCTGACGGCGCTGACGGGCGAAGTCCAGCAGGATATCGGCGAACACCTGCGCCGAGCCGGTCAGCGGCTGGTCCTTGCGGGTGATGATGCCGTACTCCAGCGGTGCCAGGTGCAGCGGGGTCTGCAGCTCGCGAAACTGACCGCTGGCCAACTGCGCCGCCACCATCGAGCGCGGCAGCATGGCGATCATCGGCCCCGACTGCAGCAGTTGCAGGAACATCGGCATCGAGATGGTATCCACGCTGTCGGCGGGGGTGGCGATGTTGGCAGCGCGAAACGCCCGCTCCAGGCGGTCGCGGATCGGCGTGCCGACCGGGTACAGCACCCACGGCCAGTCGCCCAGGGCCTCCAGCGGCGTGATCTCGAGCTGGTTGAGCGGGTGGCTGCTGTTGACCACCAGGCAGAAGGGCTCGGGCTCCAGTGCCTGGAAGTCGAACAACTGGGCGAAGCGCGGTTCGGTGAAGCGCCCGATCATCAGGTCGAGCTTGTTCTGTTCGAGCATCGCCAGCAGGTAGTCGCTGGACTGCTCCACCACTTCTATCGACAGCAGCGGGCTGCGCGCCTTGATCGCGGCAATGGCCTGGGGCAGCACCACCGAGGTGGCGGCGAAGATGCCGCCCACCTTGATGAAGCCGTGCCCGCCCTTGCGCAGGCGATTGACCTGGTCGACGAAGGTGTGCGAGTCGGCCAGCGCGTTCTGCGCATAGCGCACCACGTACTCGCCCAGCTCGGTGGGCGGCATGCTGCGCGGCAGGCGTTCGAACAGGGCAAAGCCGAACTGCTCCTCGAGGTCGCGCAGCATCTTGCTCAGGGCTGGCTGGCTGAGGTTCATGCGCGAGGCGGTGGCGTGCATGTTGCGCGTGCGCGCCAGGGTGTCGATCAGCACCAGGTGCTTGAAGCGCACCCAGTTGCAGAAGCTGGAATGGGTAATGTCCGAGGGCATCGGCTCAGTGCCTCCTGAAGGTGGCGGCGCAGGTCATGTCATTGCGCCCGCAGGTAATGCAGCAGGGTGTTCAGCGCCACCGAGCGTGGGCGCGAACGCAGGGTCAGCAGGCCCAGGTTGACCATGCTGATGGGCAGCTCCACCGGCAGGATGGCGACCATGCCATAGCGCGCATAATGCTCGGCCACGTCGTTGGGCACCACCGCGATCATGTCGGAGGCTTCGAGCATGGCGGTGGTGGCCAGGATCGAGGCGGTCTCGACGATGTCCAGCGACTGCACCATGCCGCCGGCCTGCAGCGCGCTTTCCACGCGCCGGCGCATCGGGCTGCCGAGCGGGTGCAGGATCCAGGTGAGGCTGACCAGGTCGGCCAGTTGCAGCGCCGCGGCGCCGGCCAGCGGGTGCCCTGCCCTGGCGATCACGCGCATCTGCTCGCCGATGTCGAACAGCTCGATGTCCAGGTCCTGGCTGTCACCCTGGTCGGGCAGGCGCCCGAGCACCACGTCGAAGTCGCCGCGCAGCAGCGCCGGCAGCAAGGTGTCGCTGGTGCCCACCTCGATGCTGATGCGCACCTTGGGATGGTCGCGCTTGTAGGCCAGCACCGCGCCGGTCAGCAGGCGCGGCACCGGGCCCATCACCGTGCCCACCCGCACCAGGCCCATGGCACCGCGGGCCAGTTCGGCGATCTGCGCCTGGGCGTGCTCGAACTCGTGCAGCGCGCCCTGGGCATAGCGGATCATCACCTCGCCATACAGAGTGGGCTGCATGCCCCGGGGCAGGCGCTCGAACAGGCGTACGCCCAGGCGCTCCTCCAACTGCTGCAACAGCAGGCTCGCCGCCGGTTGGGTGGTGTGCATGGCCGCTGCGGCGCGGCGCAGGTTGCCGAACTCGCCCAGGGCGTTGAGCAAGGTGATCTGGCGGCTGGAAATTTTCAGCGCGCCGAGGCTGCGTGGCAGCAGCGGATCGGCTTCAGGGCTCGCAGACATATCGAATTCGGTATCCCTGGTTAGGAAACCGCGATTATGCACGTATCGCTCGGCAACCTACAGTCGGGACTCCAAGTGGTCACCGAGAACAAGAGCCCGCCATGAGCATTCGAATTACCCACCTGAGCGTTCGCGATATCCGTTTCCCTACCTCGCTGTCGCTCGACGGCTCCGACGCGATGAACAGCGCACCGGACTATTCGGCGTCCTACGTGGTGCTGCACACCGACAGCCCCCTGGAAGGCCACGGCCTGACCTTCACCATCGGCCGCGGCAACGAGATCTGCGTGGCCGCGATCCAGTCGCTGGCACCGATGGTGGTGGGCCTGACCCTGGAAGAGATCACCGCCGACATGGGCGCCTTCTGGCACAACTTCACCGTGGGCGACAGCCAGCTGCGCTGGCTGGGCCCGGAAAAAGGCGTGATCCACCTCGCCACCGCCGCCATCATCAATGCCGTGTGGGACCTGTGGGCCAAGCACGAAGAAAAACCGGTGTGGAAGCTGCTGGCCGACATGAGCCCCGAGCAGCTGGTGCGCTGCCTGGACTTCAGCTACGTCACCGACGTGATCACCCCCGAGGAAGCCATCGCCCTGCTGCGCCGCAATGCGCCGGGCAAGGCCGAGCGCGAGGCGCAGATGCTGCGCGAAGGCTACCCGGGCTACACCACCGCACCGGGCTGGCTGGGCTACAGCGAAGAGAAGATGCGCCAGCTGACCCGCGAGGCCGTGGCCGATGGCTGGACCCACGTGAAGCAGAAGATCGGCGCCAACCTGGAAGACGACATTCGCCGCGCCGGCATCCTGCGTGACGAGCTGGGCTGGGAACGCACCCTGATGATGGACGCCAACCAGGTGTGGGGCGTGGACGAATCGATCGAGAACATGCGCCGCCTGGCCGCCTTCGCACCGCTGTGGATCGAGGAGCCGACCAGCCCCGACGACATCCTCGGCCATGCCACCATTCGCCAGCGCATCGCGCCGATCGGCGTGGCCACCGGCGAGCACTGCCACAACCGGGTGATGTTCAAGCAGATGTTCCAGGCCGGTGCGCTGGACTTCTGCCAGCTCGACGCGGCGCGCCTGGGCGGGCTGAACGAGGTGCTGATCGTCCTGCTGATGGCGGCCAAGTACGACGTGCCGGTGTGCCCGCATGGCGGGGGTGTGGGTTTGTGCGAATACGTGCAGAATATCGCGCTGTTCGACTACATCGGCGTTTCGGCCTCGCTGCACAACCGCGTGCTGGAATACGTCGACCACCTGCACGAGCACTTCATCGACCCGGTGGTGATCCGCCGCGGCCGCTACATGCCACCGCTGCGCCCCGGCTACAGCATCGAGATGCACGCCGACACCCTGGAGCGCTACCAGTACCCGAACGGCCCGGTGTGGCTGGACATCGCCCGCACCTGATCGACACCCAAGCCCGCCGCCGCGCCCTGCGCGTCGGCGGGCCGCACCATCAATACCGGGGTTAACAATAATGACAATCCTCAATACCGCGACAGCGGCGGCCGCGCCCGCCGTGCCTGCCGAACAACGCCTGAACAGCCTGCTGCTGCGCAAACTGCTGCCGCTGCTGGTCATCGTCTACGTGATGAGCTTTCTGGACCGCACCAACATTGCCCTGGCCAAGGCCAGCATGGGCATCGACCTGGGGCTGTCGGCCGCTGCCTACGGCCTGGGTGCCGGGCTGTTCTTTCTGACCTACGCGCTGGCCGAGGTGCCAAGCAACCTAATCATGCACCGGGTGGGCGCACGTTTCTGGATCACCCGCATCATGATCACCTGGGGCCTGCTGTCGGCGGGCATGGCGTTCGTGCAGGGCGAGACCTCGTTCTACATCATGCGCCTGCTGCTGGGCGTGGCCGAGGCCGGGCTGTTCCCGGGGGTGATGCTGTACCTGACCTACTGGTTCGACCGCGAACAGCGGGCACGTGCCACCGGTTACTTTTTGCTGGGCGTGTGCCTGGCCAACATCCTCAGCGGGCCGCTGGGCGGTGCGTTGCTGCAGATGGACGGCTTGCTGGGCTGGCATGGCTGGCAGTGGCTGTTCGTGATCGAAGGCCTGCCGGCGGTGGCGCTGGCGTATGTGGTGTGGAAGAAACTGCCTGACGGGCCGGCCTCGGCCAAATGGCTGTCGGAGGCCGACAAGCGCGACATCGAGCAGCGCCTGAACGCCGAAAAAGCCGCCGCGCCGCCACAAACCCGCCTGAGCCAGATGTTTCGCGACAAGCAGATCTGGCTGGCGATCGCGGTGTACTTCGTGCACCAGATCACCATCTACACGGTGATCTTCTTTCTGCCGGGCATCATCGGCACCTATGGCAACCTGTCGCCGTTCCAGATCGGCCTGCTGACCTCGGTACCGTGGATTGCCGCCGCCATTGGCGCCGCGACCTTCCCGCGCCTGGCCACCACCCCCACCCGCTGCCGGATGATCATGTTCTTCGGCTTGCTGACCATGGCGGCGGGGCTGGTGATTGCCTCGTTCTCCAACTCGTTCATCGGGCTGGTGGGCTTTTCGCTGACGGCGCTGATGCTGTTCGTGGTGCAGTCGATCATCTTCGTGTTCCCGTCCAGCCGCCTGAGCGGCAGTGCACTGGCGGCGGGGCTGGCGTTCGTGACCATGTGCGGGCTGTTCGGCGGGTTCGTCGGGCCGTCGGTGATGGGGTTGATCGAGCAGACCACCGGCAGCACGCGCAACGGGCTGTGGGTGATCGCCGGCCTGCTGGTGCTGGCGGCGCTGATCAGCACGCGGTTGCGTCAAGGGCAGGAGGAGAAGGCTCAGGCCTGATCGGGTATCGGTTACGCGCTCATTCGCCGGCAAGGCCGGCTCCTACGGGTTTGTGCATCTGCATGTAGGAGCCGGCCTTGCCGGCGAATGGCGTTCATATCATTCCGAATGATAGTTACCTTCGCCCCATTCGATTCGTTGTTAATAGTTACAAATCGCAGAATCCGCCCACTCTCAATACATTGGCGGATCTATCCATGGAACACTCACTCAAACCCTTGCGCTATCCCCTTGCTGCCCTGGCACTGGTGGTGATGAGTGCCTGTGGTCGTACCCCGGAGGCCCCGCAAGCGCCCGGTGCGCCGAAAGTCACGGTGGCCAAGGTGCTGGAGCAGCCCATCAACGAATGGGACGAGTTCACCGGCCGCCTCGAAGCCCCCGAAACCGTCGAAGTACGCCCGCGCGTGTCCGGCCAGATCGACCAGGTAGCCTTCACCGAAGGTGCCCAGGTCAAGAAAGGCGACCTGCTGTTCCAGATCGATCCGCGCCCGTTCCAGGCTCAGGTACGCCAACTTGAAGCCCAACTGCAACAAGCCCGCGCCACCGCCACCCGCAGCCAGACCGAAGCCCAGCGCGGCGAGCGCCTGCGCAGCAGCAACGCGATTTCCGCCGAACTCGCCGAGTCGCGCACCAGTGCCGCCGCCGAAGCCCGCGCCGGGGTGGCCGCGATCCAGGCGCAGCTGGACCTGGCCAGGCTGAACCTGAGCTTCACCCGCGTGACCGCGCCCATCAGCGGCCGTGTCAGCCGCGCCGAGTTCACCGCCGGCAACATCGTCACCGCCGATGTCACCGCGCTCACCAGCGTGGTGTCCACCGACAAGGTCTACGCCTACTTCGACGCCGACGAGCGCGTGTACCTCAAGTACACCCAGCTGGCCCGCGACGGCCAGCGCGGCCAGAGCACCCCGGTGTACCTGGGCCTGTCCAACGAAACCGGCAACCCGCACCTGGGCCAGATGAACTTCGTCGACAACCAGGTCAACCCCAAGACCGGCACTATTCGCGGTCGCGCGGTGTTCGACAACAGCGACGGCCAGTTCACCCCCGGGCTGTACGCACGCCTGAAACTGGTCGGCAGCGCCACCTATTCGGCCGTGCTGATCAACGACGAGGCCGTGGGCACCGACCTGGGCAAGAAGTTCGTGCTGGTGATGGACAAGGACAACAAGGCCGATTACCGCGCCGTGGAGCTGGGCCCCAAACTCGAAGGCCTGCGTATCGTGCGCAGCGGCCTGAGCAAGGAAGACCGCATCGTGGTCAAGGGCCTGCAGCGTGTACGCCCTGGCTCGCCGGTCAGCCCTGAAGAAACCCCGATGGCCAGCGACACCACCCTCGCCGCCCTCGCCCAGCAACGCCAGGCCCTGGAAGCCAGCACCCCGAGCAAGCCGGTCACGGTCAAGCTCGCCAGTGCCGCGGCACCACGCGGTTAAGGGACCAGACCGATGAATTTTTCCCAGTTCTTCATTACCCGGCCGATCTTCGCCGCCGTGCTGTCGCTGCTGATCCTGATCGCCGGCAGCATCTCGCTGTTCCAGCTGCCGATCAGCGAATACCCCGAGGTGGTACCGCCCACCGTGGTGGTGCGCGCCAACTTCCCCGGTGCCAACCCCAAGGTGATCGGCGAAACCGTGGCCGCGCCGCTCGAGCAGGCCATCACCGGTGTCGAGAACATGCTGTACATGTCCTCGCAGTCCACCGCCGACGGCAAGATCACCCTGACCATCACCTTCGCCCTGGGCACCGACCTGGACAACGCGCAGGTGCAGGTGCAGAACCGTGTGACCCGCACACAGCCCAAGCTGCCCGAGGAAGTCACGCGTATCGGTATCACCGTCGACAAGGCCTCGCCCGACCTGACCATGGTGGTGCACCTGACCTCGCCGGATAACCGCTACGACATGCTCTACCTGTCCAACTACGCGATCCTCAACATCAAGGACGAGCTGGCTCGCCTGGGTGGCGTGGGTGACGTGCAGCTGTTCGGCATGGGCGACTACTCGCTGCGCGTGTGGCTGGACCCGAACAAGACCGCCTCACGCAACCTGACTGCCAGCGACGTGGTGGCTGCCATTCGCGAGCAGAACCGCCAGGTGGCCGCCGGCCAGCTCGGTTCGCCGCCCGCCCCCGGGGCCACCAGCTTCCAGCTGTCGGTCAACACCCAGGGCCGCCTGGTGAGCGAAGAGGAATTCGAGAACATCATCATCCGCTCTGGCGCCGACGGTGAAATCACCCGCCTCAAGGACATCGCCCGGGTGGAGCTGGGCTCCAGCCAGTACGCCCTGCGTTCGCTGCTCAACAATCAGCCGGCGGTGGCGATCCCGATCTTCCAGCGCCCTGGCTCCAACGCCATCGAGATCTCCGACGAAGTACGCGCCAAGATGGCCGAGCTGAAGAAGGACTTCCCCGAGGGCATGGACTACAGCATCGTCTATGACCCCACCGTGTTCGTGCGCGGCTCGATCGAAGCGGTGGTGCACACCCTGTTCGAGGCGCTGATCCTGGTGGTGCTGGTGGTGATCCTGTTCCTGCAGACCTGGCGCGCCTCGATCATCCCGCTGGTGGCGGTACCGGTCTCGCTGATCGGCACCTTTGCGGTGATGCACCTGTTCGGCTTCTCGCTCAACGCGCTGTCGCTGTTCGGGCTGGTGCTGGCCATCGGTATCGTGGTGGACGACGCCATCGTGGTGGTGGAGAACGTGGAGCGCAACATCGAGCTGGGACTCAACCCGCTGGAGGCGACCAAGCGCGCCATGAGCGAAGTGACCGGGCCGATCATCGCCACCGCGCTGGTGCTGTGCGCGGTGTTCATCCCGGCAGCGTTCATCTCCGGCCTGACCGGGCAGTTCTACAAGCAGTTCGCCTTGACCATCGCGATTTCCACGGTGATCTCGGCGTTCAACTCGCTGACCCTGTCGCCGGCGCTGGCTGCGGTGTTGCTCAAGGGCCATCACGCCCCCAAGGACCGCTTCTCGAAACTGCTCGACCGCCTGCTCGGCGGCTGGCTGTTCAAGCCGTTCAACCGCTTCTTCGAGCGTGCCAGCCATGGCTACGTGGGCACCGTGGGCCGCGTGATCCGCAGCAGCGGCATCGCCCTGTTCGTGTACGCCGGGCTGATGGTGCTGACCTGGATGGGCTTTGCCGCCACCCCGACCGGTTTCGTGCCCGCCCAGGACAAGCAGTACCTGGTGGCCTTCGCGCAACTGCCGGATGCGGCCAGCCTTGACCGCACCGAATCGGTCATCAAGAAGATGAGCGAGTTCGCCCTCAAGCAACCGGGTGTGGCCGACTCCATCGCCTTCCCGGGCCTGTCGATCAACGGGTTCACCAACAGCCCCAACAGCGGCATCGTGTTCGTCGCACTCAAGTCGTTCGACCAGCGCAAGGACCCCAGCCAGTCGGCCGCGGCGATTGCCGCCACGTTGAACGCGCAGTACGCCGACATCCAGGAAGCCTACATCGCGATCTTCCCGCCACCGCCGGTTCAGGGGCTGGGTACCATCGGCGGTTTCCGCCTGCAGATCGAAGACCGTGGCAACCTGGGCTACGAGGCGCTGTACAAGGAAACCCAGAACATCATCGCCAAGAGCCACAACGTGCCGGAGCTGGCCGGGCTGTTCACCAGCTACCAGGTGAATGTGCCGCAGGTGGATGCCGCCATCGACCGTGAGAAGGCCAAGACCCACGGTGTGGCGATCAACGATATCTTCGACACCCTGCAGATCTACCTGGGCTCGCTGTACGCCAACGACTTCAACCGCTTTGGCCGTACCTACCAGGTCAACGTGCAGGCCGAGCAGCAGTTCCGCCTGGATGCCGAGCAGATCGGCCAGCTCAAGGTGCGCAACAACCAGGGCGAGATGATCCCGCTGGCGACCTTCATCAAGGTCAGCGACACCTCCGGGCCGGACCGCGTGATGCACTACAACGGCTTCATCACCGCCGAGATCAACGGTGGCGCAGCACCCGGCTACAGCTCCGGCCAGGCCGAACAGGCCATGGCAAAACTGCTCAAGGAAGAACTGCCCAACGGCATGACCTTCGAATGGACCGAGCTGACCTATCAGCAGATCCTGGCCGGCAACACCGCGCTGTTCGTGTTCCCGCTGTGCGTGCTGCTGGCGTTCCTGGTACTGGCTGCCCAGTACGAGAGCTGGAGCCTGCCGCTGGCGGTGATCCTGATCGTACCGATGACCCTGCTGTCGGCCATTACCGGGGTGATCCTGTCCGGTGGCGACAACAACATCTTCACCCAGATCGGCCTGATCGTACTGGTGGGGCTGGCGTGCAAGAACGCGATTCTTATCGTCGAGTTCGCCAAGGACAAGCAGGCCGAAGGGCTCGACCCGCTGGCTGCGGTGCTGGAAGCCTGCCGGCTGCGGCTGCGCCCGATCCTGATGACCTCGTTCGCCTTCATCATGGGTGTGGTGCCGCTGGTGTTCTCCTCCGGGGCCGGCGCCGAAATGCGCCATGCCATGGGCGTGGCGGTGTTCTCCGGGATGATCGGGGTGACGATTTTCGGCCTGTTGCTGACCCCGGTGTTCTTTGTGTTGATCCGTCGTTATGTAGAGCGCAGCGAGGCCCGCAAGGCGGCCCGCCAGCTGCAGCTGGAGAACCAGGCATGAACCACTTGAAACTGTGGGCACCGAGCCTGCTGGTGCTGGCCCTGGCCGCCTGTGCGGTCGGCCCGGACTACCAGGCCCCGCACACCGACGCCGCGCACCTGGCGGCGGCCGATGCGCAGGAGGCCAAGGCGGCCTTCGACCGCACCCGCTTCGATGCGATCTGGTGGCGTCAGTTCGACGACCCGGTCCTCAACCAGCTGGTGAGCCAGTCGCTGGCCGACAACCGCGAGCTGCGCGTGGCGTTTGCGCGCCTGAAGGCGGCGCGGGCGATCCGTGACGATGTGAGCAACGATGCGCTGCCCACCGTCACCAGCCGCGCCAGCAGCGACCTGGGCAAGGGTCAGATACCTGGCCAGACCGACCGCCGGGTCAACAGCGAGCGCTACGACCTGGGCCTGGACATGGCCTGGGAGCTTGACCTGTTCGGCCGCATTCAGCGCCAGCTGGAAGCCAGCGAGGCGCAGGAGGCCGCGGCCCAGGCCGACCTGCAACAATTGCAGGTGAGCCTGATTGCCGAGCTGGTTGATGCTTATGGACAACTGCGCGGTGCGCAGTTGCGCGAGAAGATAGCCCTGGCCAACCTCAAGACCCAGCAGGATTCGCGCGGCATTACCGAAACCCTGCGTGATGCGGGGGTTGGCAACGAACTGGACGTGGTGCGCGCCGATGCGCGCCTGGCGGCGGTAGAGGCCAGCGTGCCGCAGCTGCAGGCCGAGCAGGTGCGTGCGCGCAACCGCATCGCCACCTTGCTGGGGCAGCGGCCGGATGCGTTGAGTGTCGACCTGTCGCCGGCGCAGTTGCCGGCGATTGCCAAGGCCCTGCCGATTGGCGACCCGGGCGAACTGCTCAAGCGTCGCCCGGATGTGCGCAGCGCCGAGCGCCAGCTGGCGGCGGCCACGGCGAATGTGGGGGTGGCCACGGCCGACCTGTTCCCGCGGGTGAGCCTGAGCGGCTTCCTGGGCTTTACCGCAGGGCGTGGTTCGCAGTTGGGGTCGAGTGCGGCGCAGGCGTGGGCACTGGGCCCGAGCATCACCTGGGCGGCGTTCGACCTGGGCAGTGTGCGGGCGCGTCTGCGCGGCGCGAATGCCGAGGCCGAGGGTGCGTTGGCGACCTATGAGCAGCAGGTGCTGCTGGCGTTGGAAGAGTCGGAGAATGCGTTCAGCGATTACGCCAAGCGTCAGCAACGGCTGATGGCGCTGCTGCGCCAGAGCGAGGCGAGCCGCAAGGCCGCGGACCTGGCGTCGATTCGTTACCGTGAAGGTACGGTGGATTACCTGGTGCTGCTGGATGCCGAGCGTGAACGGCTTACTGCCGAGGACGCGCAGGCGTTGGGCGAGGTGGACCTGTATCGCGGGATCGTGGCGATCTACAAGGCACTCGGTGGTGGCTGGCAGACCGACAGCGTGGCTGCGGCGAACTGATTCAGAGCTCCTTTGGTTGGTTAGCACCGACCACTTTGCCCCGCCATTGGCGGGGCTTTTTTTTGTGGCCTTGCGGGCCTCTTCGCCGGCACATCTGCCTTCTTGGCCCTTGAAATGCAGCGGGCCCCTTCGCCGGCAAGGCCGGCTCCTACACAGGTCACGGTAAACCTGTAGGAGCCGGCCTTGCCGGCGAAGGGGCCCGCCAGAACGCTACAACTGCTTAGTAGTAGGCGTTTTCTTTCTGCGAATGGTCGGTCACGTCACGCACGCCCTTGAGCTCCGGAATGCGTTCGAGCAAGGTGCGCTCGATGCCTTCGCGCAAGGTCACGTCGGCCTGGCCGCAACCCTGGCAACCACCGCCGAACTGCAGCACCGCAATACCGTCCTCGACCACTTCGATCAGGTTGACCTGACCGCCGTGGCTGGCCAGCCCCGGGTTGATCTCGGTTTGCAGGTAGTAGTTGATGCGCTCGTTGATCGGGCTGTCGGCATTGACCATCGGCACCTTGGCGTTCGGCGCCTTGATGGTCAACTGGCCGCCCATGCGGTCGGTGGCGTAGTCCACCACCGCATCTTCCAGAAACGGGATGCTGACCGCATCCAGGTAGGCGGTGAAGGACTTGAGCCCCACCGCTTCGTCTTCCGGCTTTTCTTCACCTGGCTTGCAGTAGGCAATGCAGGTTTCGGCGTAGTTCGTACCCGGCTGGGTAATGAAAATGCGAATGCCAATGCCTGGGGTATTCTGCTTTTCCAGCAGATCGGCCAGGTAATCGTGCGCGGCGTCGGTAATCGTTATGGCGCTCATGTAAGTTCCTCACAGACTTGTGCGCAGTTTACGCCAACACGGCCGGCGAACAAAGTCCTAGTAATTCTGTCGGGAAAGTGCCACCGGCACCGCCGGGCCCAGACGCGCCTCGAACCAGCCACTCATGCGCCGATACAGGCCCTTTTCCAGCCAGCGGTAACTGGCCCACGACGCCCCGCCGATCAGCGGCACGCACAGCGCGAACACCAGGTAGGGGTTGAGCCCCAGACGCTTGCTGGCAAACCAGCCGCCGTACAGCACCAGCACATGGATCAGGTACACCGAATAGGAGCAGTCGCCCAGTGCCTTGAGCACCCGGTTGCCCTTGAAATACGGCTCCAGCGAGATGCACGCCAGCACGATCAGCGCGCTCGGCAGGCCCCAGTGCAGCAGGCGCGACGAATTATCCAGGCGATAGATCGCCACCGATGCGGCCGCCAGGGTCAGCAACGGCAGCCACAGCCCCTGGGCAATCCAGCCGCGTCGGTAGAGCACGCCGATGGCTACGCCCAGCAGGAACTCGTAGATGATGTTGTTGCTGTAGAACCGCCCCAGCACGCCCAGGCCGGTGAGCACCTCGCTGACCGCGAACAGCGCCAGCGCCACCAGCCACAGGTGATGGCGCTGGCGCACCAGGAACACCAGCGAGAACAGCAGGTAGAAGAACATCTCGTAGTTCAGCGTCCAGCCCACGTTGAGCGTGGGGTACAGGCCATAGCCGCCGGGGTTTTCCGCCGGAATGAACAGCAGCGACAGCAGCAGGTGCGACAGCTCCAGGGTCTGATGCGGCATCCACTGGCTGGCCACCACCAGCAGCAGCGCCATCAGGCCGGTATAGAACCAGTAGGCCGGCACGATGCGCAGCACCCGGTTGAGCAGAAAGCGCCGCGGCGCCATGGGTTTGTCGCGGGTCGAGAGGTAGATCACCAGCCCGCTGATGACGAAGAAGATGTCCACCCCGACCGCACCGCGATCGGCCAGAAACTGCCCTACCGGGCCGCTGGCCTTGAAGTCGAAGAAGATCTGCATGAAGTGGTGACAGACCACCACCCAGGCGGCGAGCGCCCTCAATGCCTGAAGCGAAAACAGCATGTCGATTCCCGTCTCTCGTTACCCCACCCTGGCCCCGCACAAATCGGGACCGCTTGCGGGTGGGACTACGAAAGGCCGGGAAAGATCAGCCCGATCTGCCCGGCGGTTGCCTCAGAGGTTCTCGTAGCGGTTCATGTCGAGCACGCCGGCCTCCACCGGATCGGTCTGCTGGATGTAGCGGCTCAGGTCATGAAAGTACTGCCAGAACTGCGGGTGGCTGCGGCGCACGCCCCAGCGCATGACGATGCGCTCGAAGCGGGCCGGATCGTCCCGCGCCGCCTCCATGTCCTCGACCCACTCGGGCACGTCGCTGGCCGGAATGTTGAACATGAAGTTGGGGTAGCTGCTCATCACCCCCGGGTAGAGGGTCAGGGTGTCCAGCCCCGGCTGGTAGCGGTAGGCCTCGCCGAGCATGAACGCCACGTTGCTGTGGGCGCGGTTGCGCAGCAGGCTGTAGACCTTGCGCTGGCCGCCCTGCCCTTCGATGCGCAGCATGGTCGCCTCGGGCAGCTGGCCGATCACCTTGAGCCCGGCCGCCGGGCGCGAGGCCAGCCGGCTCAGGGCCTGCTCCACGTCACGGAACTCCTCGCTGCCGGGCAGCGAGCAGTACGCGCCCTGGCAGCGGTTGATCGGGTCGGGCGCGGCGTTCAGGCTGCCGGTGCGCTCCACCAGCTTGAGGCCGAAGTCGCGCTTGGGGTCGCGCGGGTCGAGCTTGAGGGCGGTCGGGGTCTTGCTGTCGATCGCCTCGTAGTCCAGCCACATCTTGACCTTGCCGCTGTTCTGGTACCAGTCGCCGAGGATGTCGCTGCGCTGCTTGGCCGGCATCAGGCGCAGGAAGTTGACCTCGGCCCCGTTGCGGATCAGGTCGAAGTACAGGCGCGTCTGCGCCTGGTGCGAGACGTTGCCGTACACGTCGAAATTCACCGCCAGCTGGTAATAGGTGCGCTCGAACAGCGGGTAGTCGAACAGCCACAGGGTCTTGGGCACATCGCCGATCAGGCCCTTGCTCACCGAGGCGCTGTCGAAGTGGCGGAAGATGGTCAGCAAGGCGTTGTCGTTGCCGGCCCACAGGCTCGACCAGCTCGGTGGCGGCAGGTCGGCATAGGCGTCGCGGCGCAGTTTTTCGTACTCGTTGCGCTTGTCGCGGTAGGCGTGCCACAGGGTCAGGATGCTGCCCACGTCGTCGATCTGACCGGGCATCGCCAACAGGGGCGTGGCCTTGCCGCGGTACTCGGCATCGGTGATGTAGCGGTCGTGTGCCGGCTCCTGGAACAGGGTCCAGAAGTTGTCGCGGATCACGTCGGTGGCGATCTGCCCACGGCATACCGGGCCGCGAATGAAGGTGCGCACGAAGTACTCGGCGTTATCGAGCATGAACTGGTAGCGCGCTATCGCCGGGATCGCCTCGAAGGTCTCGAACGGGTTGGCGCGGTGGCGCGGGCCGTAGCCGGGCAAGGCCGTGGCATGCCAGTCGCCGCTGTAGAACAGCTGCTTGACGCGCTTGAGCTTGTTCGGCCCCATCGGGTAGGTGATGTGGGTCTTGTGCACGATCACGCCCTGCACGGGCATCAGGCGGTAGTAGAAGTCGGTGCCGGGCGGATCGTTGGGGCGGCGTGTGGCGATCAGGTCGATCGGCTGGCCGCTGGGCGTGCGCGAGCGCACCCACTGGAAGAAGTGGCCCTGCTCGCCGCCGACAAAGTAGATGTGCGCCAGGAACAGGTGCTCGTACAGCCAGCGCCCCACCAGCGCCTCGGTGGACCCGGGGCGGTTGAGCAGCGCCTCCCATTCGGTGATCTGCGCGGCCTCGGTGGCACTTGGCTGGATCGGGTTGTACTCCACCGGCGCACCGGCGGCGAACCAGCGCTGCAGGGTCTGGTACTCGGCATCGGTAAGGCCGGTGACGGCCAGCGGCATGCCCTCCCTGGGGTGGGCGCCGGCGTAGGCGTCGAACTCGCCGGGCAGCGGGCACATGTTGTTGCGGTTGAGCCCCAGCACGATCTCCTCGGGCAGCTTGGCATTGGGGGTGAGCGGCGTGTTGTGGCCCAGCTCGAGCATGCGCGCCATCAGCGCGGCCTGGCTGCCCTGGCTGTCGAGCACCGAACTGAAGCCCTTGCGCTGCCAGGCCTCGACGCTGTGCGCGTCGTAGAACAGCCGGGTCGGCGCGACCGCCGTACTGCGGTCGCCCTGATACACAGGCACCTTGGAGGCACCGCGCGCGGCGCCCTCGGCACTGCCCAGGTTCAGCTGGCAGGCCGCGTCGTTGCAGGCATGGCAGGCAACGCACTTCTCGGTGAAGATCGGTTGGATGTCCCGGGTATAGGAAATAGCCGGGCTTGTGACGGGGGCTTGTCCGAGCGCCGCGCCGCTGATGAGCAGTGCGAAGGCGCCGGCAAGTAAACGATGCACCATGTGCCGAATGTCCTGGGTATTGATAGCTTCACGATTCTACCGGTGGCGGCAGCGTGCCAACATGAATCAAATTCATGCAAACCGGCAACACGCCTAAAAACCGCGCAGGTTTGTTATTATTCCGCAACTTTTGTATTTGCCCGACCAGGTAGTCCTATGTCTGACCGCAGCGCCCGTTACCAAGCACTTCAGCAAGCCCTCAAAGAGCGCATACTGATCCTCGATGGCGGCATGGGTACTATGATCCAAAGCTACCGCCTGGAGGAACACGACTATCGTGGCACGCGCTTTGCCGACTGGCCTAGCGACGTCAAGGGTAACAACGACCTGCTGCTGCTTTCGCGCCCCGACGTGATCGCGGCCATCGAGAAAGCCTACCTGGATGCCGGCGCCGACATCCTCGAAACCAACACCTTCAACGCCACCCAGGTATCCCAGGCCGACTACGGCATGGAATCGCTGGTGTACGAACTCAACGTGGAAGGTGCGCGCATCGCCCGCCAGGTGGCCGATGCCAAGACCCTCGAAACCCCCGACAAGCCGCGCTTCGTCGCCGGGGTGCTGGGCCCCACCAGCCGGACCTGCTCGATCTCCCCGGATGTCAACGACCCCGGCTACCGCAACGTCACCTTCGACCTGCTGGTGGAAAACTACATCGAGGCCACCCGCGGCCTGATCGAGGGCGGCGCCGACCTGATCCTGATCGAGACCATCTTCGACACCCTCAATGCCAAGGCGGCGATCTTCGCCGTGCAGCAGGTGTTCGAGGACGACGGCATCGAGCTGCCGATCATGATCTCGGGCACCATCACCGACGCCTCGGGCCGTACCCTCTCGGGCCAGACCACCGAGGCGTTCTGGAACTCGGTACGCCACGCCAACCCGATCTCGGTGGGCCTGAACTGCGCACTGGGCGCCAAGGACCTGCGCCCCTACCTCGAAGAGCTGTCGAACAAGGCCGGCACCCACGTTTCGGCGCACCCCAACGCCGGCCTGCCGAACGCCTTCGGCGAGTACGACGAGACCCCGGCCGAAACCGCCGCGGTGATCGAAGAGTTCGCCGCCAGTGGGTTTCTGAACATCATCGGCGGTTGCTGCGGCACCACCCCGGGGCATATCCAGGCCATCGCCGAGGCAGTGGCCAAGTACCCGCCACGGGCGATCCCCGAGATTCCCAGGGCCTGCCGCCTGTCGGGCCTGGAGCCGTTCACCATCGACCGCAGCTCGCTGTTCGTCAACGTCGGCGAACGCACCAACATCACAGGTTCCGCCCGTTTCGCGCGGCTGATCCGTGAAGAGAACTACACCGAGGCGCTGGAAGTGGCCCTGCAGCAGGTCGAGGCCGGCGCCCAGGTGATCGACATCAACATGGACGAAGGGATGCTCGATTCCCAGGCGGCCATGGTCAAGTTCCTCAACCTGATCGCCGGCGAACCCGACATCTCCCGGGTGCCGATCATGATCGACTCCTCCAAGTGGGAAGTGATCGAGGCCGGCCTCAAGTGCATCCAGGGCAAGGGCATCGTCAACTCGATCTCGATGAAGGAAGGCGTCGAGGCGTTCAAGCACCATGCCCGCCTGTGCAAGCGCTACGGCGCCGCCGTGGTGGTGATGGCCTTCGACGAGGTCGGCCAGGCCGATACCGCCGCCCGCAAGCGCGAGATCTGCAAGCGCAGCTACGACATCCTGGTCGATGAGGTGGGCTTCCCGCCCGAAGACATCATCTTCGACCCGAACATCTTCGCCGTGGCCACCGGCATCGAGGAACACAACAACTACGCGGTGGACTTCATCGAGGCCTGTGCCTACATCCGCGACCACCTGCCGTATGCACTGACCTCCGGCGGGGTATCCAACGTGTCGTTCTCGTTCCGTGGCAACAACCCGGTGCGCGAGGCGATCCACTCGGTGTTCCTCTACCACGCGATCCAGAACGGCCTGACCATGGGCATCGTCAACGCCGGCCAGCTGGAGATCTACGACGAGATCCCGGCGCTGCTGCGCGAGAAGGTCGAGGACGTGGTGCTCAACCGCACCCCCGACGGCACCGATGCGCTGCTGGCGATTGCCGACGACTACAAGGGCGGCGGCGCGGTCAAGGAGGTCGAGAACGAGGAGTGGCGTTCGCTGCCGGTGGACAAGCGCCTCGAGCACGCCCTGGTCAAAGGCATCACCGCGTTCATCGTCGAGGACACCGAGGAGTGCCGCCAGCAGTGCGCGCGCCCCATCGAGGTGATCGAGGGGCCGCTGATGAGCGGCATGAACGTGGTGGGCGACCTGTTCGGCGCAGGCAAGATGTTCCTGCCCCAGGTGGTCAAGTCGGCGCGGGTGATGAAGCAGGCGGTGGCTCACCTGATCCCGTTCATCGAACTGGAAAAAGGCGACAAGCCCGAGGCCAAGGGCAAGATCCTGATGGCCACGGTCAAGGGCGACGTGCACGACATCGGCAAGAACATCGTCGGCGTGGTGCTCGGCTGCAACGGCTACGACATCGTCGACCTGGGCGTGATGGTGCCGGCCGAGAAGATCCTGCAGGTGGCGCGCGAGCAGAAGTGCGACATCATCGGCCTGTCGGGGCTGATCACACCGTCGCTGGACGAAATGGTGCACGTGGCCCGCGAGATGCAGCGCCAGGACTTCCACCTGCCGCTGATGATCGGGGGGGCAACCACCTCCAAGGCGCATACCGCGGTGAAGATCGAGCCCAAGTACAGCAACGACGCGGTGGTCTACGTGACCGACGCCTCGCGTGCGGTGGGCGTGGCCACGCAGTTGCTGTCCAAAGAGCTCAAGCCGGCCTTCGTGCACAAGACCCGCGAGGACTACGTGGAGGTGCGCGAACGCACCGCCAACCGCAGCGCGCGCACCGAGCGCCTGAGCTATGCGCAGTCGATCGAGGCCAAGCCGAAGTACGACTGGTCTGCCTACCAGCCGGTGGCACCGACCTTTACCGGTACCCGCGTGCTGGAGAACATCGACCTCAAGGTGCTGGCCGAGTACATCGACTGGACGCCGTTCTTCATCTCCTGGGACCTGGCTGGCAAGTACCCGCGCATCCTCAACGACGAGGTGGTGGGCGAAGCGGCCACCGCCCTGTTCGCCGATGCACAGGAAATGCTGGCCAAGCTGATCGACGAGAAGCTGATCAGTGCCCGCGCGGTGTTCGGCTTCTGGCCGGCCAACCAGGTGGCGCACGACGACATCGAGGTGTACGGCGATGACGGCCAGCCCCTGGCCCTGCTCCACCACCTGCGCCAGCAGACGATCAAGCCCGACAGCAAGCCCAATTTATGCCTGGCCGACTTCGTGGCGCCCA
This sequence comes from Pseudomonas sp. MF6396, assembly GCF_002018915.1. Lineage (NCBI taxonomy): Bacteria > Pseudomonadati > Pseudomonadota > Gammaproteobacteria > Pseudomonadales > Pseudomonadaceae > Pseudomonas > Pseudomonas sp. MF6396. The sequence continues at coordinate 117,484 of NZ_MVOK01000017.1, forward strand.
AGGACAGCGGCATCACCGACTACGTGGGCGGCTTCATCACCACCGCCGGCATCGGCGCCGAAGAAGTGGCCAAGGCCTACCAGGACAAGGGCGACGACTACAGCTCGATCATGGTCAAGGCCCTGGCCGACCGCCTGGCCGAGGCCTGCGCCGAGTGGCTGCACGAGCAGGTGCGCAAGGAGTACTGGGGCTATGCCAAGGACGAGCACCTGGACAACGAGGCGCTGATCAAGGAGCAGTACGCGGGTATCCGCCCTGCCCCGGGCTACCCGGCGTGCCCGGACCACACCGAGAAGGAAACCCTGTTCCGCCTGCTTGACGGCACGGCCATCGGCGAGACCGGCCCGAGCGGCGTGTTCCTCACCGAGCACTTCGCGATGTTCCCGGCGGCGGCGGTCAGTGGCTGGTACTTTGCCCACCCACAGGCGCAGTACTTTGCCGTGGGCAAGGTCGACAAGGACCAGGTCCAGAGCTACACCGCACGCAAGGGGCAGGACCTGGCGGTAACCGAGCGCTGGCTGGCGCCCAACCTGGGGTACGACAACTAAGCGCTGGTGAGGCAAGGGTCTACACTGAGCTGAAGCCTTTTACAGGAGCAGATCATGGAAGACCCGGCCGAACACAAACCGCCGACCTTCTGGCAAATGCTGCACAGCGTGCTGGCTGCAGCCTTTGGCGTGCAGACCGGCAAGAACCGCGCCCGCGACTTCACCCACGGCAAGCCCGCGCACTTCATTGCGCTGGGCACGGCCTTCACGCTGGTGTTCATCCTGGTGCTGATAGGGCTGGTTCAGCTGGCGATGCACCTCACCGCCCGCTGAGGCGACCGCGTTGGCGCCTTCGCCGGCAACGCCGGCTCCTACAGGTCATGTGTGGCCCTGTGGGAGCCGGCCTTGCCGGCGAAAAGGCCGGTACAGCCTCAGGGCTCCAGCCCGATCCCGCGCAGTATCACACTGGTCACCGTCTGCAACGCCCGCTCGAACTGCGGTTCGCTCAGCGGCTGGTGCGCGTTGAGCAGGTTCACCTGGTGGCTGAAGTCGGCGTAGTGCTGGGTCGAGGCCCAGATCATGTACAGCAGCCCCGAGGGCTCCACCGGCAGAATCCGCCCGTCCTCGACCCACTGGCGAATCTTGCCCTCCTTGAGCTTGGCCCATCCGTACAGGCTGTCATCCAGCGCCGCCCCCAGGTGCGGCGCACCGTGGATGATCTCGTTCGCCCACACCTTGGAGCCGTGCGGGCGGGTCCAGGAATGGTTCATCTTGGCGCGGATATAGGTGCTGAGCACGATGCGCGGGTCATCGTAGAGCTCGAAGCACAGGGCGTCCTGCTTCCACACTTCCAGCAAGCCGAACAGCACCGCCTGGTACAGCTCGGCCTTGGTGCTGAAGTAATAGTGCACGTTGCTGCGCGGCAGCGCGGCGGCCTCGGCGATGTCGGCCATGGCCGTGCCGGCGAAGCCCTTCTCGGCAAAGACCTTTTCTGCTGCCAGCAGGATGCTGTCGACATTGCGTTGGCGAATGCTGTGCTTGTGCGCGGCCATGGGCGGGTCCGTTGCGGATGACCCTGCAAGGCTACCACCGCCAGGGCGATTCGTGCCGCACGCTCAAAAAAGTTGTGCCGCGGGCGGTGTTTTTCAGCGCCGTGCGCTGTCCGATACTGCGCCTCACCGCATTACATCCCACACAAGAGGACGCACTCCATGACTATTCCCCTGCTCGGCCTGGGCACCTTCCGGCTCAAGGACCAGGTGGTCATCGACTCGGTCAGCCAGGCCCTCGAACTGGGCTACCGGGCCATCGACACCGCGCAGATCTACGGCAACGAGGCCGACGTCGGGCACGCCATCGCCGCCAGCGGCGTTGCACGCAACGAGCTGTTCCTGACCAGCAAGATCTGGACCGAGAACCTGGGCGCCGACAAGCTGATCCCCAGCCTGAAAGAAAGCCTGCACAAGCTGGGCACCGACTATCTGGACCTGACCCTGATCCATTGGCCGTCGCCCAAGGGCGCCGTGCCGGTGGCCGAGTTCATGGGCGCCCTGCTCGAAGCGAAGCGCCAGGGCCTGACCCGCCAGATCGGCGTGTCCAACTTCACCATCGCCTTGCTGCGTCAGGCCATCGAGGTGGTTGGCGCCGAACAGATCGCCACCAACCAGATCGAGCTGCACCCCTACCTGCAGAACCGCACGCTGGTGGATTTCATGCACGAACAGGGCATCGCGGTGACCTCCTACATGACCCTGGGCTATGGCAAGGTGCTGCACGATCCGCTGATCCAGCAGATCGCCGAACACCATGGCGCCACCCCGGCGCAGGTGGCCCTGGCCTGGGCGATGCAGCTGGGCTATGCGGTGATCCCCTCCTCGACCCGGCGTGAAAACCTGGCCAGCAACCTGAAGGCAGCGCAGCTGCGCCTGAGCGAACAGGACATGGCGCAGATTGCCGGCCTGGACAAGGGCGAGCGCCTTGTCGACCCCGAGTCGCTTGCACCCGCCTGGGACTGATCAACCGCGGTCGGTGCACACCTTGGCCAGTTTCAGGTACTGCACGGTGTGCTGCCGGCCGGCAGAGTCCACGTAGGTCATGTACGCCTTCACCACGTCGCAGACCTCGGTGGCCGGCTCGTCCAGTTGCACCACGCGCGCCACGTCCAGTGGCATGCCGTACTGATAGACCGTGGTCGTCTGGGCCTGGGCGGCACCGGCCAGCAACAGCGCCAGGGGCAGCAGCGTTCGCAGCGTCATGACAGTTCTCCCGTGAAATGGAAGGCACGCCCGGCACCGGCGCGCGCCGACCCTTTCAGTGTGGTGCCATGCCTGCCCTGGCGTCGCTTTCGCGGATCAACGGCATGCCCATCGCCTGCGCATAGCCGCTGGGGGCGAAGCGCCAGGTCACCAGCAGCATCAGCAGCACCGTCACGCTCAGCAGCAGCCAGGAGGCCTGGAAGTCGCCGCTGACGTCGCGCAACCAGCCGGTGACGTAAGGCACGATGCCGGTGATGATGAAGCCCACGCCCTGCACGAACGCCGCCAGCGCCCCCGCACTGGCGGGGGCCTTGAGGTGTTCGAGGGTCAGCGTGAGGCTGAGGCTGAAGCACGCGCCCAGGCCGAAGCCGATCAGGGCCACCCATAGCCCGGCGATCGCCGGGGCCAGCAGCAGGCCGACAAAGCCTGCCAGTTGCACGGTCAACGCCAGCCACAGGCCGGGGCGCCGATCCACCAGGCGACGCAGCAGCAAGGGCAGCCCGAGGGCGCCGGCCACCTGGAACACGGTCATCAGCCCCACCAGCTCGCCACCGCCCTGGGCACTGCCGCCGACCTGCTGGTAGTAGGCCGGCAGCCACGCCACCATGCTGGTGTAGCCGCCATTGATCAGCCCGAAATAGACCGCCAGCAGCCATGCCCGACGGCTGCCGAACAGGTGCCCGCTGGCACCTGCGCCGCCGACCGCCGCTTCGAGCTGCGGGCGCACCCAGGCCCATACCGCGAACGCCAGCAAGGCCAGCAACAGCCAGATGCCCAGGCCTGCCTGCCAGTGCGAGAACTGCTCGGCCACCCGCGGCCCGAGCACGGCGGCGGCCCCGCCGCCGCTCATCAGGGCTGCCGAATACACACCCATGGCCATGGCCAGGCGGTGAGGAAACCAGCGGTTGACCAGCCCCGGCATCAGCGCCTGAATGCAGGCCACCCCAAGCCCGGCCAATGCTGCGCTGGCGATCAGCGCAGCGGCGGAGTCGAGGGTCAGGCGCCAGGCGCAGGCCAGCGCGATGGCGGCCAGCCCGGCGAGCATCGCGCCCTGCTCGCTGACCCAGCGGCGCAACCAGGGTTGCAGCAAGGGCACCAGCCCCATGCACAGCACGGGCAAGGCGGTCAGCAGCGCGGCCTGCTGGTAGCCGATGCCGGTGCTCTGGCGGATGGCCTCCAGCAATGGGCCGATGCTGGTGAGGATGGGGCGCAGGTTCAGCGCCATCACCACCACCAGCAACAGCAGCAAGGTACTGCGAGCCTGCTCGCGCATCACCCCTGCACCTGCTGCCAGGCGGCGTACAGGCCCTGCTCGCCGGCTGGCTTCAGGGGTGCCAGGGGCAGCGACTGCTGCTGCGGCGGGCGTGCCATCTGCGCGTACACCGCTGCCGTCGACAGGCCATAGGGCTCGCCGTCTTCGTTGCTGTAGGCGAACCAGGCGCGCTCGATACCGCACAGGTGCATGGCAGCCAGGCACATCGGGCAGGGGTGGCCGGTGGCGTAGATTTCGCAGCCCTCCAGGCGCGGGCTGCCGAGTACCTGGCTGGCCAGGCGGATGGCCTGGAGTTCGGCGTGGGCGGTCGGGTCCTGGGTCAGGTGGATCTGGTTGACCGCCTCGGCGATCACCCGGCCCTGGTGCACCAGCACCGCCGCGAACGGGCGGCCGCCGGCCTGGATGTTCGCCCGGGCCAGCCCCAGCGCTTGCTGCATGAAATGTTCGTTGGCCATGGTCAGGCTCCTGTCAGGTTCAATGGGCATCGTGGGCCAGCAGCAACTCGACGATCCGCTGCTGGCCGCGTTCCCGGGCGTGCTGCAGGGGCGTCACGCCCTGGCGGTCGGCAAGGTTGACGTCGGCACCGGCGTCGATCAGCAGTTGCACGATGGCCTGGTGACGCGGGCCGCCATCGCTGAGCAGGATGGCTTCGAGCAGCCCGGTCCAGCCCAGCGAGTTCACGTGGTCGGGTGCAACGCCGGCGGCCAGCAGGCGGGCGACCACCTCGACATGGCCGCGCTCGCATGCGGGGATCAGCGCCGTGCCGCCATAGCGGTTGGTGCTCTTGAGGTCCGCGCCATGGGCCAGGGTCATCTCCAGAATCTGCAACTGGCCTTCGGCGCCGGCCAGCAGATACGGGCTGTCGTGCATCCGGTTGCTGGCGTTGACGTCGGCGCCGGCGTCGATCAACCGGCGCGCCGCCGCCACATGCCCACCGGCGGTGGCCAGCAGCAGCGGCGTATTGTTGCGCGAGTCGCGCTGATCGACGTCGGCGCCCTGGGCCAGCAAGGCGCCGACGCGGGTGGGGTTGCCGCTGGCGGCGGCTTCGAGCAAGGTGTCGGCCGCCCCGGAGGCCCCGGCGATGCCGAGGCTGGCGCACAGCCCGGCAACCCCGTACATCCAGTGTCTGAGCAATGACATGGCGCCTCCTTTGGTGCAATGAAGCGGGATTATCCGAGGCTTGGGGTGTAGCATGAAATTAATTGATTTCATGCATACCAGTGGGTAATCGAATGCTTGACCCCGTACTGCTGCGCAGCTTCGTGACCGTGGTGGAAACCGGCAATTTCACCCGCGCCGCCGAACGCCTGCACCTGACCCAGTCGACCATCAGCCAGCAGATCATCCGGCTGGAGCAGCACCTGGGGGTGCGCCTGCTGGATCGCAGCCAGCGCCAGGTGTGGCCGACCGAAGACGGCGAGCGCCTGCTGGGGTATGCCCGGCGCCTGCTGCGCCTGGACGAAGAGGCGCGCCAGGCGTTCAGCCCGGTGCAGGCGCAACGGGCACTACGCCTGGGGGTGCCGGAAGACCTGGCCGGTGAAGTGCTGACCGAGCCATTGAGCCGGTTCATCGGCGAGCGCCCGCATGTGCGCCTGGAGGTCGAGAGCGGGCTGAGCAGCCCGCTGCTGCGCCTGTACCGTGATGGCGAGCTGGACCTGCTGCTGGTCAAGCAATGGGGCGCGGACCGCGACCGCCATGCCGGCTGGCACGAGCCGTTGTCGTGGGTGTGCAGTGCCGGGCAGACGCAGCTGGCCGACCCGGTGCCGCTGGTGGTGTTTCCGGTGGGGGCGCTGTACCGGCAGGAAATGATCAATGCGCTGGAAGCCCGTGGGCGCAGCTGGCGTATCAGCTATTCGAGCACCAGTCTGGCCAGCCTGGGGGCGGCGGTGAGTGCGGGGTTGGGCGTGAGCCTGATACCGACCCGCAGCGTGTTGCCGACCCATCGGGTGCTGGGTGAGGCGCAGGGGTTTACCCCGGTCCAGGGCCTGGAGCTGGCGTTGTACGGGCGCAAGGGGCTGGATGCCGATGGCCTGGCGCTGCGCGAGCTGCTGCAGACCCTGTGCGAGCAGCGCGCAGGGTGTCGAGGGGGCCAGCCCCCTACTCCCCCGCCACCCGCGCCCGGTAGCTCCCCGGGCTCTCCCCCGTCCATTTCTTGAACGCGCGATGAAACGCGCTGGGCTCCTGGAAGCCGGTCTGCTCGGCAATCTGCGCCACGCTCAACACACCATCGCGCAAGCATTCGAACGCCAGTGCACGGCGCACCTCGTCCTTGATCTGCTGGTACGAACACCCCTCACGCTCCAACTGCCGGCGAAAACTGCCCGGGCTCAGGCCCTCGGCTGCCGCCATGCCCAGCAAGGTTGGCCACTGCCCGTACTGACGCCCGCGCAGATGCCGGTATACCCGCGCCGCCAATCCGTTCTGGTTGCGGTAGCGCACCACCAGCCACTGCGGCGCACTGCGCAGGAAGGTCTTGAGCGCACCCAGGTCCTGCACCACCGGCAAGCGCAGGTAGTGCGCCGAGAACTCGACCTGGGTGCGGCCACTGCCCAACTGCAGGTTCGGCCCCCACAGCAACGCGTCGTCCTCCAGCACCGCACGCCCGTCGCGCAGTTCGGTACGGTCGATGGCGATGCGCCGCCCCCCCAGCCAGCACAGCAGGCTGACCACCAGCACCAGGAAGGTCTCCTCGGCATATACCCGAGTCTGCGCATCGTCGAAATGCGACTCCAGGCTGATCACCGCACGCTGCCCGCGCACCACCAGGCGCCCGCGCACGTCACGCAGGAACAGGCCGAAGTTGCTCAGGCACTGGCGCAAGGCCTTTTCCAGCGTCGGCTCCTGGATCAGCCCACGACAGATCAGGGCGAAACTGCCCAGCGGCATGCCGTGGCTGTCGAGGTTGAAGAATTCGTCGCCCAGGTCTTCAATGAGCAGCAGCCACAGCCGTGCGAACGCCCTGGCCGGCACCCGTGCATCGGGTGCGTCCACCACCGCCGGGTCGATGCCCGCCTGCACCAGCAACGTACTGGCGCGCGCCGGCTGTTGGCGCAGTGTGTGCAGCATGATGTGCACGAAGTACACCGCGACCGAATCGTTTTCCCGCATGACTGTTTCCGCTATGCAGCGTAAGAATATGGCAAAAAGTGCCAGCCTCGCTGGGCAGTTATGGCATAGGCCCAGGCGTGACCTTTGCCTAGACTCGAACCCATCCCGAGCGTGGCCCCGGGCGCCATTCTGGCAGAGCCAGGCAGCGCCCCGCCACGCTTTCGCACACTGGAGTCGCGTATGAACACCCCGCAAATCTATGTAGTGAGCGCCGTTCGCTCGGCCATCGGCACCTTCGGCGGCTCGCTCAAGGACCTGCCCCTGGCCGACCTGGCCACCCAGGTGACCCGCGCCGCCATCGAACGCTCCGGCATTGCCCCCGAACAGATCGGCCACATGGTCATGGGCAACGTGATCCCCACCGAGCCGCGTGACGCGTACCTGGGCCGCGTGGCTGCGATGAACGCCGGCGTGCCCAAGGAAACCCCGGCATTCAACGTCAACCGCCTGTGCGGCTCGGGCCTGCAGGCCATCGTCTCGGCCGCGCAGAGCCTGCTGCTGGGCGAGGCCGAGGCGGTGATTGCCGCCGGCGCCGAATCCATGAGCCGCGGCCCGTACCTGCTGCCGCAGGCGCGCTGGGGCGCGCGCATGGGTGACCTGAAGGGTGTCGACTACATGCTGGGCATTCTGCAGGACCCGTTCGAAGGCTTTCACATGGGCATCACCGCCGAGAACGTGGCGGCGAAAAACGGCATCACCCGCCAGATGCAGGACGAGGTGGCCCTGACCAGCCAGCAGCGCGCCGCCCGCGCCATCGCCGAAGGCCGCTTCACCAGCCAGATCGTGCCCATCGAGATCCCGAGCCGCAAAGGTCCGGTACGTTTCGAGGTGGACGAGCATGTGCGTGGCGATGTGAGTGCCGAGCAACTGGCCGGCATGAAGCCTGCCTTCAAGAAGGACGGCACCGTCACCGCCGGCAACGCCAGCGGCCTCAACGACGGCGCCGGCGCCCTGGTGCTGGCCACCGGCGAAATGGTCGAGCGCCTGGGCTTGCGCCCGCTGGCGCGCCTGGTGGCCTATGCACATGCAGGCGTCGAGCCCGAGCTGATGGGCCTGGGCCCGGGGCCGGCCACGCGCAAGGTGCTGGAAAAGGCCGGCCTGAGCGTCGCCGACCTGGACGTGATCGAGTCCAACGAAGCCTTCGCTGCCCAGGCCTGCGCCGTGTCGCGGGAACTGGGCCTGGACCCCGAAAAGGTCAACCCCAACGGCTCGGGCATTTCCCTGGGCCACCCGGTGGGAGCCACCGGGGCCATCATCGCCACCAAGGCGATCCATGAGCTGCAACGTATCCAGGGCCGCTACGCGCTGGCCACCATGTGCATCGGCGGCGGTCAGGGTATCGCCGTCGTGTTCGAACGTGTTTGAGTCGGAGTTAACCGTGAGTATTGAAAACATCGCCGTGATCGGCGCCGGCACCATGGGCAACGGGATTGCCCAGGTGTGTGCAGTGGCCGGCTACCAGGTCACCCTGATCGACGTGTCCGAGGCCGCGCTGGAGCGTGGCCTGGCCACCCTGCGCAAGAACCTGGAGCGCCAGGTCAGCAAGCAGACCCTGCAGGCCGAACAGGCCGAGGCAGCCCTGACGCGCATCGCCACCAGCACCGACTACGCGCAGCTCGAGGGCGCGCAGCTGGTGATCGAGGCAGCCACCGAGAACCTCGCCCTGAAGGTGAAGATTCTGCAGCAGGTGGCCGCCAGCGTGGCCGACGACTGCGTCATCGCCACCAACACCTCGTCGCTGTCGATCACCCAGCTGGGCGCATCGGTGAGCCAGCCCGAACGTTTCATCGGCGTGCACTTCTTCAACCCGGTGCCGATGATGGCGCTGGTCGAGATCATTCGCGGCCTGCAGACCAGCGATGCCACCTACGCCAGCGCCATGGCCCTGACCGAGCGCGTGGGCAAGACCGCCATCAGTGCCGGCAACCGCCCGGGCTTCGTGGTCAACCGCATCCTGGTGCCGATGATCAACGAGGCAATCATGGTGCTGCAGGAAGGCCTGGCCAGCGCCGAGGACATCGACACCGGCATGCGCCTGGGCTGCAACCAGCCCATCGGCCCGCTGGCCCTGGCCGACCTGATCGGCCTGGACACGCTGCTGGCGATCATCGAGTCGTTCCACGACGGCTTCAACGACAGCAAGTACCGCCCCGCTGCCCTGCTCAAGGAAATGGTCGCCGCCGGCTACCTGGGGCGCAAGAGCGGCCGCGGTTTCTTCACCTACTGAGGTACGGGCATGCCGCAGACCTGCGCCGAACGTTGCGCCAACTTTGAAGAACGTCGGGACAAGGCACTCGAACTCTTTGCGGTCAAGGGGTTCGGCCAGGTCAGCATGCGTGAACTGGCCAGCCACCTGGGGCTGACGGCGGGCTCGCTGTATCACCATTTCCCGAGCAAGCAGCACCTGCTGTTCGACCTGATCGAAGAGCTGTTCGAGGAGTTGCTGGCCACCCTGCAGCCCCATGGGCGCGGCAAGCCCGAGGCCACGGCGTTGAGCCGGGTGATAAAGGCACACTGGGCGCTGCATGCCGAGCGCCCGTTGCAGTTTCGCCTGGCCGAACGTGACCTGTGCTGCCTGAGCGAGGAACAACAGGCACGCATCGCCCAGCTGCGCCGTGAATACGAAACCCGCCTGTTGCAGCTGATCGCCCCTCACGCGGCCCTGCCGCCGCCGGCCCGGGAGGCGACCGGCCATGTCATCGCCACGCTGCTCAACAGCCTGCCCGGCTGGTTGCAGGCCTCACCGCTGGGGCAGCCACAACGCCTGGCGCTGATGGAAAACATGCTGCTGGGGGCGATAGAGCGCACCCTGCAGACCGGTGCGCTGGACGCTGCCGCTTGAACTCACGCCAACGTCAGGCCTATTTCAGGAGTTCCTGAATCTGGTCGCGCAGGCTGTCCAGGTCGAACGGCTTGGCCAGGATCGGTGCCTTGAACGCGATCGGGCTGCCCGACTCACGGATCTCCGCCGGGTAGCCACTGATGAAGATCACCTTCAGGTCCGGGCGCAGCTTGACCGCAGGTTCGGCGATCTGTACCCCTGAAATGCCGCCCGGCAGGCGGAAGTCGGTCACGATAAGGTCCAGGTGCGGCTTGCTGGCCAGGATCTTGAATGCCTGCTCGCCATCTTCGGCCACCAGCACGTGATAGCCCTCGCCTTGAAGATAGTCCTTCAGGATCATGCGAATGACCGGTTCGTCTTCGACGACCAGTACTACATCTTGCGCATCTTCACTCATGCCAATGCCTTCAACTCGTATTTGATTCATGGGGGATCGCTATACGACCCCGGCCTCACGCAGAGGTTGCCTGCTGCGCGCCACTTTCTTGCGGGCTGCGTACCAGTGGCAGGCGCACGCTGAATGTCGCGCCCTGGCCCTCGGTACTGCTGACCGTGATGCTGCCGCCATGGGCCAGCACGATCTGTTCGGAAATATACAGGCCCAGCCCCAGGCCGGCACTGCTCTGGTTGGAGCATACCCGCTCGAACTGCTGGAAGATGCGCTGCTGGTTCTCGGCACTGATGCCGATGCCATGGTCGCGCACCTGCACGCAGGCCATGCCCTGTTCCTCGAACACGCGCACCTGCACCGGCGACTTGGCGCCATAGCGCAGGGCGTTGGTGAGCAGGTTGGCGATCACCTGCTCGATACGAAACTCGTCCCAGTAGCCGACCAGTTCGGCGCCGGCCTGCAGGCTGATGCTCGAGTCGACCGCAGCCGCCTGGGCGGCGAAGTTCTCGACCAGGCCGCTGACCAGCTGGCACAGGTCGAACGATGCGGGCCGGATCGACAGCTTGCCGGTACGGATGCGCGACACGTCGAGCATGTCTTCGATCAGCCGGATCAGGCTGTTGATCTGGCGCTCGTCACGCTCGACCATGGCGTGCATCTTGTCCAGGGTGAAGGCATCGGCGTTGTTGCGCGCCAGGTGCAGCTTGCGCAGCTGGGTCTCCAGTATCAGACCGTTGAGCGGTGTGCGCACCTCGTGGGAGACGATCGACATGAAGTCGTCGCGCATGCGTACCGCGTGCTCCAGCTCGCTGCGCGTGACCTGCAGCTGCGCCAGCAGCAGCTCCTGCTCCTGGCGGCTGCGCTCCAGGGCCTCCAACTGCTGGCCGAGGGCCTTGCGCTGGCGGTACAGGTCGATGAACACCGCCACCTTGCTCTTCACCGCCTGGGTGTCCAGCGGCTTGTGCAGGAAGTCCACCGCGCCGCTCTCGTAGCCCTTGAAGGCGTAGTTCATCTCGCGCGCCGCAGCGCTCACGAACACGATGGGAATGTTCTTGGTCTTTTCCGTACCGCGCATCATCTCGGCCAGTTCGAAACCGTTCATTCCGGGCATCTGGACGTCGAGGATGGCCAGCGCGAACTCGTGCTCGAGCAACAGCGACAACGCATGGTCGGCCGATTGCGCCTGGTACACGTTGCGGTCCGGCCCCTTGATCAGCGCCTCGAGCGCCAGCAGGTTTTCCGGCAGGTCGTCGACGATCAGCAGGTTTGCTTGGATATGGCTTAGCATGCACGTGGTTCCAGCTTGGCGAGCAATTGCCCGATGCCATTCAATGGGAGTATGTGGTCGGGCCGGTGCAGCGCCAGCGCCGCCTCGGGCATGACCGCGACTTGCGCCTCATGCGGGTCTTGAATCAGGGTAGTACCGCCGTGCTCCTTGATGCGCGCCAGCCCGCGCGCACCGTCTTCGTTGGCGCCGGTCAGCAACACGCCGACCAGGCCGTCGCCATAGGCATCGGCGGCCGACTCGAAGAGGATGTCGATCGAGGGCCGGGAAAAGTGCACGCGGTCCTCCTGGCTCAGGGACAGGCTGCGGTCACGCTCCACCGACAGGTGATAGCCGGGGCCGGCCACGTAGATCATCCCCGGCACCACGCTTTCCTTGTCGCGGGCCTCCTGCACGGGGCGCTGCAAGCGGCGGCTGAAGACTTCGGCCAGCTGGCTGTGGCGGTCGTCGGGCAGGTGCAGCACGCACAGCAGCGCAATGGCGTAGTCGGCGGGCAAGGCGGCAAACACCGTGAGCAGCGCCGACACGCCCCCGGCTGAAGCCCCCACCACGATCGCATCGGTGCCTTTCATGACTTTCGGTAGATCCGTTCTGGCTTGACCAGCGCGTCGAAGCGGTTGGCGTAAGCGGAAAAATCCAGGGTTTCCTTGCTGCCCAGCACCAGAAAGCCACGGTGGCACAGCGAGTCGTGAAACAGGCCGAAGGCCCGGTCCTGCAGGGTCTTGTTGAAGTAGATGAGCACGTTGCGGCACGAGATCAGCTGGGTTTCGGAGAACACGCTGTCGGTGGCCAGGCTGTGGTCGGCGAAGGTCACGTTTTCGCGCAGGCTGCTGTCGATGATCGCGTTGCCATAGGCGGCAGTGTAGTAGTCACTGAAGGCCCGGCGCCCGCCGGCCTTCTGGTAGTTCTCGGTGTACTCGCGCATGTTCTGCATCGAGTAGATGCCCTGCTTGGCCTTTTCCAGCGAGCTGGGGTTGATGTCGGTGGCGTAGATGATGGTGCGTTCGAGCAGCCCCTCTTCGCGCAGCAGGATGGCCATGGAGTAGACCTCCTCGCCCGTGCTGCAGCCGGCAATCCAGATCTTGATCGAGGGCCAGGTCTTGAGGTGCGGCACCACCTCCTCGCGCAGCGCGAGGAAGTGACCGGGGTCGCGAAACATCTCGCTCACCGGGATGGTGAGGTACTGCAGCAACTGCATGAACACACTCGGGTCGTGCAGCACCCGTTCCTGCAGGGCCGACACCGTGGCACATTCGAACTGGCGCACGGCATGCAGCACCCGGCGCTTGATCGAAGCGCCGGAATAGTCGCGAAAGTCGTAGCTGTACTTGAGGTAGATCGCCTCGATCAGCAGCCGGATTTCAATGTCGGTGTTACGTTCGATACTCAAATTCGCTCCAGTTGCGGCAGCCATACCCGAATCAGGGAGAACAGCCGGTCCAGCTCTATCGGCTTGGCCAGGTAGTCGTTGGCGCCGGCCTGCAGGCAGCGCTCCTGGTCATCCTTCATGGCCTTGGCGGTGACGGCGATGATCGGCAGCTTGCGCCAGCGCGGGTCCTTGCGAATGCGCCGGGTGGCTTCGTAGCCGTCCATCTCCGGCATCATCACGTCCATCAGCACCAGGTCGATATCGCTGACCTGCTCGAGTTTTTCGATGGCCTCGCGGCCATTGCGACCGATCTCCACGATCGCGCCCTTGTGCTCCAGCGCACTGGTGAGGGCGAAGATGTTGCGCACGTCGTCGTCCACCAGCAGGATCTTGCGCCCCTCGAACACCTTGTCGCGGCTGCGCGCGGTCTTGAGCATGCGCTGACGTTCATGGGACAGCGTCGACTCGACTTTGTGCAGAAACAGCGTGACTTCATCCAGCAACCGCTCGGGTGAACGCGCGCCCTTGATGATGATCGAGCGCGAGTACTTGAGCAGGTCGGCCTCTTCGTCGCGGGTCAGGTTGCGCCCGGTGTAGACGATCACCGGCGGGAACGAGCGGATATCGTCGGCGGTCATGCGCTTGAGCAGCTCGTTGCCGAGCATGTCGGGCAGCTTGAGGTCGATGATCATGCAGTCGTAGATGTTCTCGCGCAGCAGCTCCAGGGCTTCCTGAGCCATGCCCACCGCGGTGATCTTGATGTCTTCGTCGCCGATCAGGCGGGCGATGCTTTCGCGCTGCAGGTCATCGTCTTCCACCAGCAGGATGTGCTTGAGCTTCTGGGTCAGCTTGGCTTCCAGGCGGCCGAACACGGCCTTGAGCTCCTCGCGGCTGGTGGGCTTGACCGCATAGCCGATCGCGCCCATGTGCATGGCCGCCTCGACACGGTCCTCGACCGAGATGATGTGCACCGGTATGTGCCGGGTGGACGCCTGCTCCTTGAGCCGCTGCAGCACGGTTAGGCCGGAATGGTCGGGCAGGCGCATGTCCAGCAGGATGGCGTCGGGGATGTAGCTGGCCGCCAGTTCGAAGCCTTCGTCGGCGGCCTGGGCCACCAGGCAGCTGTAGCCCAGCTCGTGGGCCAGGTCGAAGAGGATGCGGGCAAAGTTGGGCTCGTCCTCGATCACCAGGATGCAGCGGTTGCTGAACGGTGCCAGGTGACGGTCGTCGGCGAAGCTGGCCGCCGGACGCGGGGCTTCGGCGGCCGGCAGCACGACGGGGGCCGCCACGGGCAACGGCGCGGCGGCGCGGGCCACCAGTGCCAGCGGCTGCGCCTCGACGCTCGGCTCGTACGACTCGGGCAGTATCAGGCTGAACACGCTGCCCTGGCCCAGTTGGCTTTCGACACGGATCTGGCCGCCCAGCAACTGCGCCAGGTCACGGGAAATCGACAGCCCCAGGCCCGTGCCTCCGTAGCGCCGGTTGGTGGTGCCGTCGGCCTGGTGGAAGGCTTCGAAGATGCTCTGCTGCTGGTCGTCGGCAATGCCGATGCCACTGTCGCGCACCGAGAACACGATGCCGGTGCCGGCCTGGTAGCCGATGGTCAGCGCCACCTGGCCGCGCTCGGTGAACTTCAGCGCGTTGGACAGCAGGTTCTTGAGGATCTGCTCCAGGCGCTGGCGATCGGTGAACAGGGTGGCCGGCACCTGCGGCTCTACGGTGACGCTGAAGGCCAGCTGCTTCTGCTGCGCCAGCGGCTCGAACAGGCTGCGCAGGCCTTCGGCCATGCGGCTGATGTGGGTGGTTTCGGCGCGTACATCGAGCTTGCCGGCCTCGACCTTGGCGATGTCGAGAATGTCGTTGATCAGGTTGAGCAGGTCGTTGCCGGCCGAATAGATCGACTCGGCGAACTTGACCTGCTCGGCGCTGAGGTTGTCCTGCGGGTTCTCGGCCAGCAGCTTGGCCAGGATCAGCGAGCTGTTGAGCGGGGTGCGCAGCTCGTGGGACATGTTGGCGAGGAATTCGGACTTGTACTTGCTCGAGCGCTGCAGTTCCTCTGCACGCTCCTGCAACTCGACCTGCACCCGGTTCAGCTCGCCGTTCTTGCGGTCCAGCGCATCGCGCTGCTCGGCCAGCGCGTCGGTACGCTCGGCCAGTTGCTCGTTGGTCTGCTCCAGCTCGGCCTGCTGCGTCTCCAGATGGGCCTGGGACTCCTTGAGCACCCGGGACTGTTCCTCGAGCTCTTCGTTGGCGGTCTTGAGCTCTTCCTGCTGCACCTGCAGCTCTTCGTTGAGCTGCTGGGTTTCGGCCAGCACTTCCTGCAGGCGCTGGCGATAGCGCGCACTCTCGATGGAGGTGCCCAGGTTGTCGGCCAACCGCTCGAGAAACTCGATGTCGCGGTCCTCCACTGCGCGCAGAAAGCCCAGCTCGACCACGCCATTGACCTGGCCGTCGTTGATCGCCGGAATCACCAGCACGTTGCGCGGGCACCCCTCGCCCAGCCCGGAGCTGACCTTGAAGTAGTCCTGCGGCACCTCGTCCAGGCGCATCAGGCGACGCTGCGCCACGGCCTGGGCAAGGATGCCCTCCTGGGCGCCGACAACCTGCTCCTGCCCCTGCTGCTCGCGGGAGAAGCCGTAGCTGGCCACGCGGCGCAGGCTGCCATGCTCGTCGCGCACGTACACAGCCGCCACCACGCTGCCCAGGTAATGGGCGAAGAACTGCAGGATGTTGTTGCCCAGCATCGGCAGGGTCAGTTGCCCCAGCACCTGCTCGGCCAGACGCGATTGCCCGGCGCGCTGCCAGGCCTGCTGTTCGAGGCGCTCGGCAGCGCGCTGCTGGGCCTCCAGGTTGGCCGCGTAGTTGCTGGACAGGTTGAGCAGGTCGCGGCGGCCGATATAGGCCAGCAATGCGCTGAGCAGCACCACGAAGGCCAGATAAAGGGAAATGGACCACTGCGTGGTGTTGCTGACCTGATCGTTGCGGGCAAGACGCAACTGTTGCTCCATCGCGACGAAATCGTCGAACTCCTTGCGGATCTCGTCGGTCAGGCGCTTGCCCTGACCGAGCTTGATGGGCGTGCGGTAGTCGTCATTGGCGCGGCGCAGGTCGATCATGTCCTTGCCAAAGTTGTTCCAGGCGGCCTGCAGGGCTTGCAGGCGGCTCAGGCGGTCGACCTGCTGCGGGTTGTCGGCCACCAGTTGCTTGAGCGTCTCGAGTTCGGCCTGTATGCGTGGCTTGGCCACTTCATAGGGGTCGAGGAATTGCTCGTCGCCGGTGAGCAGGAAACCGCGCATGCCGGTTTCCATGTCGATGGACAGCTTGACCGCCTCGTTGGCGTTGTTGATCACCCGGTCGGTGTGGGCGACCCACTGGATGACCGACAGCAGGTAGGCAATCACGGCGACGAAAACCACCGCACTGATCAGACCGACCCCCAGGGGCAGGCCGATGTTGCGGCTCAGCAGCTTGCGAAAGCTCTGCTGATCGGTCGAGGCTGGTTGACTCATTGGAAAGGCCCGAGCAAGTAGACGAACGAAAGAGTGTGACGGATTTTCGAGCAATTGTTCCAGTTTTCCGCCAGTTCAATGCCCGCAGCGTGGCGCCGCGCCCGTGTTGGCCGGGCATCGAGCCCGTATTTGAGCCAGTGCTGCGCCAAACGTTCCCTGTTTGGCCAGAGCCCGCTATGCTCACTGGCTGGTACGTTTGACGATCCAGGGAACTAAGCACCGCGTGCTGTTTACAGATAGTGTGTCACCCATTTTCACAGGATCCTGCCATGCCCGATAATCACCCTCTTCTGGTCGTCGAAGACGACGCCATCGTGCGCATGCTGATGGTGGATGTGCTCGATGAACTGGGTTACCAGGTGGTGGAGGCCAAAGATGCCGAAGAAGCGCTGCAAGTGCTGGGCAACCCGGACAAACCCCTTGCCCTGATGATGACCGATGTCGGCTTGCCCGACATGGACGGCAAGCAACTGGCGGGCAAGGCCCGCGAACTGCGGCCGCTGTTGCCCATCCTGTTCGCCAGTGGCTATGCCGACAGCTTCGATGTGCCCGAGGGCATGCACATGATCGGCAAGCCGTTCAGCATCGACCAGCTGCGCGACAAGGTGACCTCGATTCTGGCCCTCTAGGCGCGCCCGCTCCCGCACCGCTGTACCTCATCACTTCTTCACAATTAAACCCGCCGACGCAGACGAATGTGGCAATCTAGACACTCCCACCACGCCAACTCACACGACACA